>JAYTIO010000437.1:0-8032 GCA_043731805.1 Pedosphaera sp.
CTGAGCCGCCGGGTTCTGTTTGAAACAATACCCCATCCGCCGCGTCGGAAGAGGTTGAATAATAAGGTTTTGGGCCTTAAGTAAGCGCCATTCCTCCAACGGGAGTCGTTCGTTGGTTGGGTCGGCAGTTCATTTCGACGAAGAAGCCGGCAACTACGGATACGCTGGCTATTTGATGCGTCTGCGCTTTCCGGCGGAGATTTGGACGCCATTCATCGTCGCAACTTTGGCAACCCGCACATTGCGAGATCAGATTGAGGGGCCGCTTCGAACGACGGTTGGAATCAACAACGTGAACAGCACTGAGATTTCAAATTTGAAGATCCCCCTCCCACCCCTCGCCGAGCAAGCCGCGATCGTGGAGCGGGTGGAGGCGCTGATGACGACCTGCCGCGCGCTGGAAGCGGAGATCGAGCACGCCCGCACCCAAGCCGCCCACCTCCTCCAAGCCGTCCTCAAAGAAGCCTTCGCCCCCGCCGCCTGATACCCAGCTTCACTTCCTTGCAGTTGCAGTCGAGCGAGCAGAGGGCTTCGCGAGGGACGAGTTTCACGGCTTCTGTGCCACCACTTTGCCGTCCTGCCAGATGTAGATGGGGGTGCCGTGGGCGCGGGCGGTTTTGCGCGCGGCCTGCCCGGCGCGACGCAGGGCGCGGCCGACAGGGGTGAGGCGGGGTTTCGGGCGTGGCGCTTGTTTGGTTCGGCTCATGGGCCTATCTCCAGTAGTTCCGGCATCTGCCGCGAATTGTCATACACTTCCCACAGGTCGGCAAGCGGGCGGTAAGTGTTTTGGAAATTATCCCAGCCTCGCACGAAGCGACGCAGCACGTCGGCGCGCGGGACGTGGTGGCCGCCCTGCTTCACGCGGGCGGCGATACGGCGGAGCGCCAGTTGGGGCGAGGGCAGGCGCAGGAAGATGATTTCGATGCGGTAGCCGGCGGCTTTCCACTGCTGCAATCGCCCCACATAGCCCAGCCCGCTCAACGTGGTTTCAAAGGCGAAGTCGGCCCGTGCCTTGGCGAGGCGGTCCAGTTCCGACAGCAGCAGTCGTCCGCCGGCCAGTGACGCCAGTTCCGGGCGCAGTGGGGACAGTCCGGCGGCGATGAGGTCGGCGTTCACGAAGCGAATCACGCCCGCGTCCTTCGGCAGGTATTCCCGCGCGAAGGTGGTTTTGCCCGCGCCGTTCGGCCCGGCGATGACAATGCAGCGGGGAGTTTTCATGCGTGTGATTTCGTGTCCACTCGTGGTTAAAATGATTTCGACACCTCACCCTCAATCCCTCTCCCCGTTCGAGGCGGAGAGGGAGGTCAAAGCCCCAGTTTTTTGAAGCGCGTCTTCACTTCCTTGAAGTGGAAGTCGAGGGAGCAGAGGGCTTCGAGTTCGCCTTTCTTGAAGTGCTTGGCGACTTCGGGATTGGCCTGGAGTTGGGCGACGAAGTTGGCGTCGTCGCGGCCGGCGTGCTTCACCTCCCAGGTTTTCATCGCGGCGTCCTGGCAGAGCTTGTAGGCGGCTTCGCGGGTCAGGCCTTTGCGGATGAGCGCGAGGAGGATGGTCTGGCTGTTCCACATGCCCAGCGAGAGGCCGAGGTTCTTCTTCATGTTCGCGGGATAGACGACGAGGCCGTCCATGAGGCGCGTGAGCAGGCCGAACATGTAGTCGAGCAGCGTGCAGGAGTCGGGGAAGATGATGCGCTCGACGCTACTGTGGCTGATGTCGCGCTCGTGCCAGAGGGCGACGTTTTCGAGCGCGGCGACGGCGTTGCCGCGCAGGACGCGGGCGAGGCCGGTGAGGCGTTCCCAGGTGATGGGGTTGCGCTTGTGCGGCATGGCGCTGCTGCCTTTTTGGCCAATGGTGAAGGCTTCCTCGGCTTCGAGGACTTCGGTGCGCTGGAGGTGGCGGAACTCGACGGCCCAACGCTCGATGCTCGCGCCGACGAGTGCCATCACGAGCTGGAATTCAGCGTGGATGTCGCGCTGGATGACTTGCGTGGCGATGGGCGCGGGGCGCAGGCCGAGCTGTTTGCAAACGTAGGCCTCGACGCGCGGCGAAAGGTGGGCGCTCGTGCCGACGGCCCCGGAGACCTTGCCGACGGCGACGACTTCTCGGACGCGCTCCAATCGCTCCAGCGCGCGGCCGAACTCGTCATACATGAGCGCGAGCTTGAGGCCGAAGGTGGTCGGCTCGGCGTGGATGCCGTGGCTGCGTCCGATGCAGGGGGTGAACTGGTGTTCCTTCGCGCGCTTGGCGATGGCGGCGCGCACGGTTCTCACATCGGCAATCAAGATGTCCGCGCTTTGAACCATCTGCACGCCGTAGCAGGTGTCGCCCACATCGCTGCTGGTGAGGCCGAAGTGGAACCAGCGGCTGGCGGGGTCGTTAATCTTCTCGGCGACGGCGGTGGTGAAGCCGATCACGTCGTGGTTAAGGACTTTCTCCAGTTCCTTCTGCCGCGCGACGAGGCCGGGGAGGTCAGCGAACCAGGCGTCGCACCCGGCCTTGAGCTTGGCGAAGTCCTTCTTTGGCACGATGCGTTCCTTCACGAGCGCCTCGCTGGCGAGGAGCTCGATTTGGAGCCAGAGCTTGAGCTTGTTTTCGTCGGTCCAGATGGCCCGCATTTCAGGACGGGAGTAGCGCGTAATCATTGGGGGCTAGGAGAAAGGCAAAAGGCGAAAGGCGAAAGGCAAAAGGGGAGTCAGGAAAATGTGGGCAGAAAAATGGGAGGCGAGGCGGAAATGCAAAACCCGCCGAGCTGCCTCGGCGGGTTGGGTGAGAACGGGGGGAACCGGCTCAACTCACGGCTGGTCGTAGTCGCCGAGCTTGCGCAGCCAGATGTTGCGGAAGCGCATCGGGTTGTTGTGGTCCTGGAGCTGGATGAACACCTCCGGCGGATGCGGCTTGTTATAGTTGCCGTTGTTCTGGTGCGGCGTGTTGCCTTGGAATTCCTTGCGATGATGCACCACGACGCCGTTGTGGATGACCGTCACGGCCGCCTTCTTAGCGATCTTGCCCTCGGCATCCCAGCGCGGGGATTCCCAGATGATGTCGTAGCTCTGCCACTCGCCGGGCTTCTTGCAGGCGTTCACCAGCGGCGGTGACTGACCGTAGAGCGCGGCGCACTGGCCGTCTGGGTAGGTGGGGTTCTCGTAGGCGTCAAGCACCTGCACCTCGTAGATGCCGTTGAAGAGCACGCCGCTGTTGCCGCGCCCCTGGCTGTCGCCCTTCACCTCGGCGGGCGTGGCGAACTCCAGATGGAGCTGGAAGTCAGCGAACTTGCCCTTGGTCTGGATGCTGCCGGCTTTGGGGGCGACTTCCATGTAGCCGTTCTCGATCTTCCAGGCGGCCTCGCCTTTCGGACCCGCCCACTTGGACAAGTCCTTGCCGTCGAAGAGCACCTCGGCGTCGGAGGGCGGCGGGGCCAGGTGGCTGAACGTCTCGGCGGGCGTGACCACGCGCGGGACGGGGCGGTCGCCGTCATGGACGTGCCACTTGGTGCCGGGGATGAGCGGCGTGGTAGTGTAGCCGACGCCTTTCTTGGCGGCATCCGCAGCGGTCAACGCGGCGGCGGCTCCGAGGATGACGGTGGGGACAATGAACTTGGCGGTCATGAATTGCTTGAACATGGCGGGCATCTTTTCGGCAGCCGGGAAAAAGGCAAGTTTGTTTCCGTGCCAGGGACAGCGGTTTCTACTTCGCGTCCTGCTGCTTCTTCTTCGCGCCGGGTTCGCCCTTCGGCGCGTTCGGGCGGATGATGGAGTCGGGCGCGTCTTGGTCGGGGACTTTGAGTTCCTTCCGCAGGCGCGTCAGCTCGGTGTGCAGCTCGGCGCGGGTCTTGGCGTAGGCGGGGTCTTCGTAAAAGCTCTTCAGCTCCTGCGGGTCTTTCTCGCGGTCGAACAGCTCCCAGTAGTTCACGTCCGGCTCGTAGAAGTGGACGAGCTTGTAGCGGTCGGTGATGACGGCGTAGTGCTTCCGGACGTTGTGGGGGCCGGGATACTCGTAGTAGTGGTAGTAGAAACTCTTGCGCCAGTCGGCGGGCGTCTGGCCTTTGAGGATGGGCACCAAACTGCGGCCTTGGATGTCGCTGGGAATCGGCTGGCCGGCGGCTTCGAGGAACGTGCTGGCGAAGTCGAGGTTGCTGACCAGGTCGCGGTTCACGCTGCCGGGCTTCACCACTCCCGGCCAACGCGCGAGCAGCGGCGTGCGCACGGACTCTTCATAGAACCACCGCTTGTCGAACCACCCGTGCTCGCCGAGGTAGAAGCCCTGGTCGCTGCTGTAAATGACGAGGGTGTCCTTCGCCAGCCCCTCGTCATCGAGGAACTTCAGCAGCCGCCCCACGCTCTCGTCCACGCTCAGAATGCAGCCGAGGTAGTCGTGCAAGTAACGCTGGTAGCGCCAGCGGACGAGGTCCTTGCCCGTGAGCTTGGCCTGCTCGAACTCGGCGTTGCGCGGCTCGTAGTAGGCATTCCACGCCGTGCGCTGCTCTTCGTTCAAGCTGCCGGGCACCGTCAGCTTCGCGTCGAGCTTGGTGAACGTCTTCTCCAACGTCATGTCCTGCTCGTATTCGGCGCGACCGCGACCGGTGTAAGTGTCGAAGAGCGTGGGCGGCTCCGCGAACTTCACGTCCTTGTTCCAGCCAAGGTGCTTCAAGTTCGGCGACCACTCACGATGCGGCGCCTTGTGCTGCGCCATCATGAGGAACGGCTTGGACTTGTCGCGGTTCTTCAACCATTCCAGCGAGAGGTCGGTGATAATGTCCGTGGTGTAGCCGGTGTGCTTGACCGGCTGGCCCATGCGGTTCATGGGCGGGTTGTAGTAAACGCCTTGGCCCGGGAGGATTTCCCAGTAGTCGAAGCCCAGGCTCGACGGCTCCGCGCCGACCAAATGCCACTTGCCCACGACGGCGGTCTGATAGCCGGCGGCCTTAAGGAGCTTGGGGAACGTCTGCTGCGTGCCGTCGAACTTGCTGTTGGTGTTATTGTAAAACCCGTTCAGGTGATTGTATTTCCCCGTCATCACCGTGGCGCGGCTCGGCCCGCAAATGGAGTTCGGCACCAGCGCGCGGTGGAAAAGCATCCCCTCCTTCGCGAGCCGGTCGAGGTTCGGCGTGTTCACCAGCTTGATGGAATGCTGGTAGGCGCTGATCGCCTGATACGCGTGGTCGTCGCTGAAGATGAAGAGAATGTTCGGCTGCTTCGGAGCGGCGAAGCCAGCCGTCCATACGACGCAGTTCAAAACCCAAGCCAACACCAGGCGCGCAAATCGGTTGTGCATGGCGGACTCTTACCAGCGCGCTAAACTGCCGCGAACAAAATTATGCTCACCCTCCGCCCCGCCGCCGCACGCGGCCACGCCGACCACGGCTGGCTGCAGTCCGCCCACACCTTCTCCTTCGCCGATTACCACGACCCGCGCTGGATGCACTTCCGCCACCTGCGCGTGCTCAACGACGATGTCATCGCGGGCGGCGGTGGCTTCGGCATGCACCCGCATCGCGACATGGAAATCCTCACCTACGTCCTGCGCGGCGCGCTCCGCCACCGCGACAGCCTGGGCAACACCGCCGTCATGCGCGCCGGCGACGCCCAGCAGATGAGCGCCGGCACCGGCGTGACCCACAGCGAGTTCAACGACTCGCCCACCGAGCCGCTGCGCCTGTTGCAAACCTGGATTCTCCCCGCGCGCAAAGGCGTCACCCCCAGCTACGCCGAGAAATCCCTCACCACCGCCGCTCCCGGCCAGCTCCACCTCCTCGCCAGCAGCGGTGGGCGCGACGGCAGCCTGCCCCTCCACCAAGACTGCGACGTGTGGCTCGCGAAGTTCGTCGGTGGCGAAACCCTCACCCTCCCGCTCCGGCCCGGTCGCCACGCATGGGTGCAAGTGGCCGAGGGCGAAGTCACCTTGAACAGCACGCCCCTGCACGAAGGCGACGGCGCGGGCCTCTCCGACGAACCCGCCCTGACCCTCACCGCCCGCCGCCCCGCGCAAGTCCTCCTCTTCGACCTGCCGTAGCCGCCGAGGTGAGGCGGCGGACGCTCGGCCACGGCCCACCGAGGCACCGTGAACTCAGCGCCTTTCTCCGGTTGGCGCTGCTCTGTGTCCTTCGTGTCTCTGTGGTTCAACTCCCGTCGCCCCCCAGCAGGGAGGTGGTCGGGTCAATTATTGCTCCGGCCGGGTCGATTCTAGGGCTGAGACCACAGTCATTTAGCCCGAATTCCGAAGTTCAGCCGCGAAAGGGCGCAAAGAACACAAAGGAGCCGAGGTGAAAGTGATTGAGGCCGGGACAATTTCCACCCGGACAGTATTCCTGCCAGAGGCTTGGCTTTGCGCTCTTTGTGCCCTTTTGTGGCCATTCCATTTCGGAGTTCAGGTTTAGGACGGAATGGCTGGTGTTGACCAGAAACGGCCTGGCTCCCAACCGTAACCATGTCGTTCAAAGCTGAGAGCCTCACGCAAAGGACGCGAAGGATGCAAAGAAACCGGCTTGCGAGCCCGCAGTGGGTAGGGCGCGCTGTCCGCAGCGCGCCGCCGAGGTCTCGGGGCTTCCGGGTGGCCGACGGCGGGGTGAGGACACCCCGCCCTACCCACCGCTGGCCCTTCGGCGTTGCGCCCTTGGCGGCCTTGGCGTGAGGCAGCGGCGGGTTGGAGCTGAAAGGGCGTCATCCCCAGCTTGGCTGTGGACGGCTAAATCGGTCCTCTGGATGGCGCAATAGACATTCTAGACAGAGAAACCACCTCTTCGGACCGGTAAACTACCAATTCGGACTACGAAACAGACCCTCAGAACAGCGAAATGACGCTTCGGATAACGGAATTGACCCTTCGGATCACGGAATTAACCCTTCGGACGGCGAAACGAGCCTTCGGATCGAGAAATGCACCCTTCGGATCATGAAATCGGCACTCAGAACGTCGAAATGAGTCCTTCGGAACGCGAAATGAACCTTTCGGACATCGAAATAGACCATCAACATCGCGAAACCGACGCTTCGGACTGCTAAATCAACCATTCGGACCGATCAATAGACCCTTCGTGTCGATAAATGACCACTTCGAGACGCGAAATCGAGGCGTCAGATTGCTAAATTAACCCTTCGGACCGCCAAAACCAGCTTCGGGGCGAAGCACCTCAGTCGCGAGGTTTGGCGGGACTGGCGTTCGGGACCGGGATCGTGGGCACGACTTCCAATTTCCCACGCTCTACGGCCCGCTGCTTTGCCCGTTTTTGCGAATCCCACCGCAGCGACTTGTTCATCTCGTAGTAGGTCCACTCGTAGTGGCTGAACTCGCGGAGGTAGGTGAAGACAAATGTAAGCACGAGCCAGATGGTGGTAACGAACGGCACCAGGCGTCGCACTGGCCGCCAGCCCACTTCCATTGAGCGCCTGAAGTTCGTCAAGCCCAGCGCCCCGAACCAGACTAGAAACCCCCATCCCAGCGGTGTGATTGCCTCGAAAGCCCACTGGCACAACTCCGGTGCAGGCCACCAGCCGTATCGGTCCGGCATCGGGTAGAAACTCTCAGGCAACCAATCTACGGTCATAATCGCCAAGTTCATTACCATCGCTCCGGCGAGGAACAGGACGATGGTGCCGACGAGCGCGCGCGTGGAGTTCGAGGCCGCAGTTGAGGCGTAGAGCGCGGCGCAGAAAATGACGGTGTTGGCGATCGCAAAACCCCCGCAATCTCTGACGAGATAATTGGGGGCGAGTGCGTCCTGAGCGATTGCCTGCGTGCCAAGCGCCAGAACGCCCGGCAGCAGGATTCCCAGCACCACGTTCACGGCGAGGGCGACGAGGACTTTGATGAACCATTGCCGGCGCGCGGAGACGGGCAGCGTGAGGTGCCAGTCGAGCAGGCCCAGGCTGCGCTCCTCCGCCGTGGAGACGATGCCCGCGATGACGGGAATGCCGAGGCCAAGCAACACGACGGGCAGCATCAGGAAACCCTTGTTCAAGGTCGGGCTGATGAACATGGCAGTCACCAAAGCCAGCCACAGCACCACCAAGCCCGCCGCCACCACGAATGCCGGCAGGTG
>JAYTIO010000438.1:0-7969 GCA_043731805.1 Pedosphaera sp.
CGAACACGAACATGGCTGAGAAAAGCATTGAGCAGAAGGTCAAGGACATCATCGTCGAGCAACTCGGCGTCAACGCCGACCAGGTCATCAGCGAGGCCAAGTTCATCGAGGACCTGGGTGCGGACTCCCTCGACACCGTAGAACTCATTATGGCCCTTGAGGAAGAGTTCGGCATCGAAGTGCCCGACGACGAAGCGGAAAAGCTCGTCAGCGTCGGTGACGTCACCCGCTATATCGAGGACTGCAAGAAGTAGTCGGCACCGCTTTCTCCGGGGCAGCCGGGCTGACACCAGCACGCCTGCCCCTTTTCTTTTATGGCAAGCCACGGGTCGGATCGCAGAGTCGTCATCACGGGCCTCGGCACGGTCACCGCGCTGGGGCACGACATCCAGACGTTTTGGCAGAACATCATCGCGGGCCAGTGCGGCATTGACCGCATCACGTCCTTCGACCCGACGGCCTACGACTGTCAGATCGCCGCCGAGGTGAAGAGCTTCGACCCCGTTTCTGCCTTTCCCTCGGCTAAGGAAGTCCGCCGCACCGACCGCTTCGCCCAGCTTGGCATCTACGCCGGCTGGCGTGCGCTCCAGGACTCCGGCATGGACCTCGACAAGCTCGACCGTGACCAGATTGGCGCGTTCATCGGCTCGGGCATTGGTGGCCTCCAGACCCACGACGAACAGCACACCATCCTGATGAACAAAGGCCCGGGCCGCATCTCGCCTTTCCTCATCCCGATGATGATCCTGAACATGGCCTCCGGCGTGTTCAGCATGTATTTCAAGCTGCGCGGCCCGAATCTCGCCACCTGCTCCGCCTGCGCTAGCAGCACCCACGCCCTCGGGGAAGCCTGGCGCTACATCAAGATGGGCGACGCGAACGCCATCTTCGCCGGCGGCACCGAGGCCGCCGTCTGCGAGATGGGCATCGGTGGATTCGCCGCCATGCGCGCCCTCTCTACCCGCAACGCCGAACCCAAACGTGCCTCCCGCCCCTTCGACAAGGACCGTGATGGCTTCGTCATGGGCGAAGGCGCCGCCGTCCTCGTCGTCGAGGAACTCGAACACGCCAAGGCCCGTGGCGCGCGCATCTACTGCGAACTCGTCGGCTACGGCAACACCGCCGACGCCAACCACCTCACCGCCCCCGCCCCCGAGGGCGAAGGCGCGGCCCGCTGCATGAAGATGGCCCTCCGCAGCGCCGGCATGCGCCCCGAGGACATCTCCTACATCAACGCTCACGGCACCAGCACCCCGCAGGGCGACGTCTGCGAAACCCAAGCTATCAAATCAGTCTTCGGCGACCACGCCAAGAAGCTCGCCGTCAGCTCCACCAAGGGCGCGACCGGCCACCTCCTCGGCGCGGCGGGCGCGGCGGAAATGGCGCTCTGCGCCAAGGCCCTCCAGCTCCAGATCGCCCCGCCCACGCTGAACCTCGACAATCCCGACCCGCAGTGCGACCTCGACTACGTCCCGCACACCGCGCGCGCGATGAAGATTGAGGCTATCGCGAACAACTCCTTCGGCTTCGGCGGCCACAACGCCACCATCATCGCCAAGCGCTTTGTGGGCTGAACTGCGCGCGGTCCGGCCTTTCCAACCCGCCGCCGCCTCGTAACCTTCCCCAGACAGCCCTCGTCTGCCTCCCTCGCCAGCCTAGCTGGCAGCAACAAAACAAACGCAAACAACACTATGAAGAAATTCGTCATCATCGCCCTCGGTCTCCTCACCGCGTCTGCCCTCACGGTCAGCGCGGCTGATAAGAAGGACAAGAAGCCCCTCACCGAAGAGCAGCAGAAGGTCATGAAGGCCCTCGTCGAGACCTACGATGCCAACAAGAACGGCAAGCTCGAACCCGACGAGATCGCCAAGTTCAGCGAAGAAGACAAGAAGAAGGCCAAGGATGCCGGCCTGCCCCTCGGTGGCGGCAAGAAGAAGGAAAAGAATTAAGCTGAATCCCGACTTGGGCGGCCGTTGAGTCCGCTTGAGTTTGGCTTCACCCGTCCTGCGCCCCGGCGCGGGGCGGGTTTTTGGTTTTGCGGGCGGCGTTCAGCTCCGCGCCAGCCGCCGGGTCAGGTATTGCGCCAGCGCGTCGGCATACGGCTGGTCCGTTGCCATCGGCACGAGGTCAATGTGGTGGCGGTGGCAGCCCTTGGTGAGTTCGTCCTGAAACTTCTTCAGGTTGTCCAGATAGGCCGCGCGGAACTGGGCGGGGTCAATCATCCGGTGCGCCCCGGCCTGCTCCAGCGACTCGAAGCGCGTCCAGTGCGTGAAGGGGAACTCCAACTCGTCGCGGTCGAGGATTTGGAAGATGAGAATCTCGTGGCGCGCATGGCGGAAGTGCGCGAGTGCCTTCAACAACTCCTTCGGGTCGCCGAAACAGTCGGAAAGCACGATGAGCAGGCCGCGGCGCGCGATGCGTGGGACGAGCTCGCGGAAGACGCTGCCCAGCGCGGTCTCGCCGCCGGGCTTGGCGGACTGGAGTTCGTCGAGCAGCACGCGCAGGTGCGGCACGCTGGAGCGCGGCGGGATGTAGCGGCGGATTTTGGTGTCGAAGGTGACGAGGCCCACGCTATCGCGCTGCTGGAGCATGAGGTAGGCGAGCGCGGCGGCAAGGCGGATGGCGTAGTCGGCCTTGGACCAGCCACCCTGGCCCGCGTAGCTCATCGAGCCGCTGAGGTCGAGCAGGAGCGTGGCGCGGAGGTTGGTTTCCTCCTCGTATTCGCGGATGTAGTAGCGGTCGGTTTTGCCAAAGACCTTCCAGTCGAGTCGGCGGATTTCGTCCCCTTGCACATACTGCCGGTGCTGGGCGAACTCGACGCTGAATCCCTTATGCGGCGACTTGTGCAGGCCGGAGAAGAAACCCTCGACCACCAGCCGCGCGACGACCTGCAGGTTCGCGACCTTCTGCAACTCGGCGGGTGTGAGGAAGTCGGAGACTTGGGCCATGCGGTTGCGGGCAGCCTGTCAAAAGGCCTAGCCGCCAGCAATTAGAGTCTGTCCGGGCAACCGCTAACCACCCACCCCGCTCACGGCAGCGGCTTGACGAAGATGTTCTTGTAGTGCGTCTCGCTGCCGGGGTCGTGGCCTTGCAGGGCGAAGGTGCCGCTCGAAATCAGCCGCTGTGCGTGCTGCGCCGGGCGAGCGGGCTTTTCCTCCTCGGTGTAGTCCACGATGACCTTGCCGTTGACGCTGGTGGTGATGTGCTTGCCCTCGACCTTGATGGTCATGGTGAACCACTCGCCGTCCTTCGCGGGCGCTTCCAGGTTGTCCTTCACGTTGTAGAGGCCGGCGGTCTTCTTCGGGTCGCCGTGGGTGTTGTTGACTTGCACCTCGTAGCCCTTGGCCGGCCAGCCGGGGCCTTGAAACTCCGTGTGGAAATAGACGCCGGAGTTCGCCTTGGGCCGGGTGCTGATGTCCAGCTTCAGCTCGAAGTTCTTGAACTTCGCGCCCTGCACGTCGCCCACGTAGAACAGGTGGGCGCGCGGGCCTTTCACCACGAGTTCGCCGTCCACCACCTTGAAGGTGTCCGGGGCCTCGTTGGCCTTCCAGCCGGCGAGGGACTGGCCGTCGAAGAGCGAGATCCAGTCGTCCTTGTCCGCCGCTGAGGCGGTGAGGGTCAGGCCGAGGGCGAGGGTGAGGAGTAGTTTTTTCATGGGTGCAGTCGGGTTGTCAAAAGCACGGGCAGCGTAGGGAAGCGCGGGGCCGGGCGTCAACCGCCGCCGACGGCAGGATGCTGTTGTGATTCGGCCCGGGGCGCTGCTAGCTTGGGCGCGTCGCAGTCCGCACATGAACTTTTTCAACGCCATCGCCGTGGGGCTGAAGGAAATTTGGGCGAACAAGTTTCGTTCCCTCCTCACCATGCTGGGCATCATCCTGGGCGTCTCGAGCCTCGTGGCCATGTCCGCGCTGGTGAAGGGCATGGAGAACGGCATGAAGGAGGCGCTCATCGCCATCGGCGGCCTGGAGAAGGTGCGCGTCGAGGAACAAGACATCCCCGTCTGGCAGCAGCACATGGCAGATCAGGCCGTGGGCACCACCATGAGCGACGTCCACGCGCTCCTGCACAGCGCCCCGCTGATCACGATGGTCGTGCCCGAGATGCGCACGCGGAACATCACCATGACGCGCGGCTCCAAGAGCTTCAGCCCTTACAACTTTGTCGGCACCTGGCCGAATGCGGTCGAGCTGAACCAGCACGTCATCGCGCACGGGCGGATGTTCAACGAGATTGATGACGAGAACGCGCGCAACGTGTGCGTCATCGGCACCGCCGTGCGCAACGCGCTCTTCGGCTCGCCGGAGTTGATCGGGCGCGAGGTCATCCCCATCGGCGAGTTCATCAACATCAACAACCAGCGCTTCAAAATCATCGGGATGTTCGAGCACTACGAAGCCGAGCAGGACAAGAAACTGCGCGAGTTGCAGAAGGACAAACCGGCCGAGGTCAAGGGCGGGCCGGAGCGGAGCAAGGGCTTCGGCAGCAGCAAGGGCAGCAGCCGCAGCGGGGGCTACGTCTTCGACTTCAAGAACAACACGATTTACATCCCGCTCAACACCATGTGGCTGCGGTTCCGCGCGGCCACGGGCACCTCGGGCAGCGGCTCGGGCAACTACGGACGCAGCAGCAGCTCCTCGGTGACCTCGGGCAGCACGGCGGAATTCGTGCCCGACCCGCGGCTCTCGACGCTCTCCATCAAGATCGCCGACATCGACAAGATGGACGAGGCGCTCCAACAGGCGAAGAACGTGATGCTCCACACGCACAAGGGCATCGAGGACTTCTCCTTCCGCACGCAGGAGAACTGGTCCGAGACCATCACCAGCTCCATCAGCAACGCGCGCATGAGCGGCGGCATCATCTCCGCCATCAGCCTGCTGGTCGGCGGCATTGGCATCATGAACATTATGCTGGCCAGCATCACCGAGCGCGTCCGCGAGATCGGCATCCGCAAGGCCATCGGCGCGACGTTCTTCGACGTGTTCACGCAAATCCTCGTTGAGAGCGTGGTCATCGCGATCATCGGCGGGCTGGCCGGTCTCTTCACCTCGAACCTGCTGGTCAAGCTCCTCGTGGCGATGTCGCCCACGGAGAACACGCCGATGATCACGGCGGAGAGCATGGTGATGGCGTTTGCCTTCAGCGTGGCGGTGGGTGTCCTAGCGGGCCTCTTCCCCGCGTTTAAGGCGGCGAAGCTCAATCCCATCCAGGCACTGCGCTACGAGTAGGGCGGGGCACCACGGAGTTGAACCACTAACCGGCACTGACTGGCACTAATGAAGCCAGCCAGCCAGCGGCATCCCCCCTTCGGATGAGTGCTGGTCAGTGCTGGTTAGTGGTTCGATGAGCCGAGGGAGGGCGCTCCCGTTGGTGGTTCCCAGTCACGCCGGCTTCACCTGCCCCAGCCGACCGAGGCCGCGCAGCAGCGCGACCCTACCGGGTTCACGGGCATACTGGCTATGGCTTTGGGGGGCGGGCGCAGGCTACTACTGACCGCGACAACACCACTGAGTAAAAGTGCTTAGTCACTTCAGAAAGACACTAAGCTACAGCGCAGGAGAGGAAACCCTCAGTAGAAAACACGGCTGCACACGGAAAGGCATTTTGGCAACAGAAGAAAACAAGATGGGTCTAGTATAGTGGTGAGTTGATTCAGTGTGAAAGCGGTTCGTCACTGGCTCAGATTATAGCATCTAGGCCAGACACGGATGTTTGCTGCGGAAAAGTATTTTCATCCAGAGGCTACATACTTTTCTACATCAGAAAAGTGAAATAACTCTGGAATACTGAGCAAATCCGCAATTCCGACGGGCCGAATCTCCGGCCTTCGCGGCCCAGAAACGACCTTTTGCAGTGGTTTTTCCGCACCCATCCGCAGAGGAGGGCAGCGAACCTACGGCTCGGTCAGGGCCCGCAATTCCAGCTCCTGAACCCGGTAGGGCCGAGCAGCAGGTCGGCCCTACCAGGTCATCGAGAGGGAGCAGCCGCGCCACGAGTTCACGCCGCCTTCGCCTGCGCCAGCCACTCGCCCACCCCACTCCGCAACGCTGTCCGCTCCGGCCCGCTCAAGCCCAGCGGGTCGAAGCGCAGCCGGTAGTGCAGGGCGAGCAAGTCGCGCAGCGGGGTGAGCGGGAGCTTCGCCAGCGGTTCGATGCGCGCCAGCCAATCGGCCAAGGCTTCGCCCGCGCGGCGGCCCAAGCCCAATTCCTCCAGTCGCACTTCGATGCGGTAGAACTCCGAGTCCGTGCCGGGGCGATGCAGCCATTCCTCAAGACCCGCCACCTCGGCCTTGCGACGTCGGCGTTGCCGCGCCAGCACGCGCCACGCGAGCAGCGCCAGCAACAGTAGTAGGGCCCCGAGCAAGTAGCCTTGCCACGCGTCCGCGCCGCCATACCAGCGCCACCGGGAGAAGGCGAACCACGCGCGCGACCAGCGGTCGGTGAGCGGCTCTAGGAAGGACGCGTTCTGGTTCTCCGTCCCGACCCAGTTGCTGGGCGTGGTGTCGAGGTCCACCCAGGTCTTCGTGACCGGGCTCCAATACACGCACCACGCGTGCGCGTGGCGTTCGCGGACGACGAAGCGCCGCGTGTTGCCCTCCGGCTCCTGCACGCTCCAGCCGTAGATGTAGCGCGCGGGGATGCCGGCCTGCCGCAGGAGCAACACGGTGGCGGTGGCGTAATACTCGCAGTGGCCCACGCGGTTCTTCAGCAGGAAGAAGCCCAGGGGCGTCATGCCGTGCGGCACCTGCGTGAGCGAGCTGGGGAGGAAGGCCCCATACTTGAAGTTCGCGGCGAAGAAGCCCTGCACCCGCCGCGCAACCTCTTGGTCCGACTGGTCGGCCAACTCCAATTCGTCCGCGATGCGTTGCACCGTGGGCTGTTCGCGCAGGGGGATGGCGAGGTCCGGCGGCGGCTTGCCGGCTTCGCCCGGGGGCGGCTCCTCCCCGAGTGACTGACCTGCGCCGTGGAGCGCGCGGACTTGGAGGAAGTCCGGCGCACCCGTCACGCGCACCACGCCGATGCGGTTGGTGAAGACTTCGTTGGCGGGCAGGTTTTCCAGCGTCGCCGTGCCGGGCGGGAGGGCGAGCACGGCTTGCCCGCGCGCCGCGAACGAGGAGATGAGCACTGCGTTCGTCGTGACCTTCCTGAGCAAGGGCCAGGTCGTGCTGTCCCCGGTCATATCAAGTTTCGTCTCCGCGATGCGCGGCGGGTTAAACCAACGCGGGCTTTCAAAGCGGCTGAACATCGCGTCCCGCAGCAGCGGCGGCACCGGCCCGGCTTCCCGCTCGACGCGCAGCACGATTTTGCCCGAGAGCTTGAGCTGGCCGATGCGCCCGATGGCGGTGCTGGACTCGGTTCGGTCCTGCGAGCGGCGCGCCCAGTTGCTCACCCAGGAAAGAAGTTTTCCCTCCATCAGCGTCTGCAACTCGCTCAACCCCTGGTGCCCGTAATAACCGGCCTTCGCCACCAGGATGAGCAGGCAAACCCAGATGACGTTCGAGAAGCGGCGCGGGCGCAACGGCCACAGCCCCCAGGCCACCGCCGCGCACACCGCGAAGTAAAACCAGTCCGTGCGCTGGTTCGTCAGCGACGCCGAGAACAGGACGACGGCGAGATACGGATAGCCCAGGTGGCCGGCCGGCGTGAGCGGCTGCGGCTGGCCGGCGCGGGCGTAACGGCGGCGTTGGAAAAACGAGAAGCACGAGAACGGCACCTGCTCCCGTGCGCTGTAGGCCAGCGCGGCAATGGCGGGGAAGATGAGCATCGGCAGCCATTGGAAGAAGATGAAGGTCGTCTGGGAAACGCCCTTCAGTGCCTGTTCCCGCGCGGAGAGGCTCGTGGTCTGGAAGAAGGCCATCACCTGGTTGCCGGTCTCGCGCGTGAGGATGCAATAGACCATCGCCACCGCCGCCAGCACCGTGCAGAGGTCGGCGATGCGGTTGAAGTCCGGCACGTCGAACTCCAGCCGC
>JAYTIO010000439.1:0-4151 GCA_043731805.1 Pedosphaera sp.
GGGAGTGAGGAAAAAGCGACGTTACATCAAAATGGAACCTCCTCGTCAGACGCAGATTCATTTCGACCCATTAATCCGAACCCGCAAAGGTTCCTGGCAGTTAAATCTGAGCGGAACGCCCGGCGGAAATTATTTTATTGAAACTTCGACGAATCTAATCGATTGGTCCCTGCGCGCCCCTTTGGTGAACAGCAACGGATTCATCCAGTTCATCGACAACATTTCTCCGCATACTCCCGCCCGATTTTATCGAAGCGGAGCCCCGAAATGAAACCCCGGACGGTGGGGTGAGACTCCGGTCGAACCCTGACTACGCTGATCGCATGAGGGCGAAAAAGTCACAACTCGACGGAGTCTCGCTCTACCGAATTCAAAATCCGCATCGATTAACTTTTCGGTTTCAACTGCGGAAATAAAATCACGTCCCGGATGCTTTCCTGGCCCAGCAACATCATGCACAAGCGATCAATTCCCATCCCCATTCCACCGGCCGGAGGCATGCCGTGTTCGAGAGCGACCAAAAAATCCTCGTCGAGCTTCTGCTGCTCGCCGCCCGCCTGATGCTCCAGTCGCTCGCGTTGTTCAATCGGATCGTTTTGCTCGGAATAAGCCGGGGCGATTTCCTGGCCGTTGATGCAGCATTCGAAGACCTCCACGGTGCTGGGATCGTCCGGCGAGAGCTTGGCCAGCGGAACGAGTTGCTTGGGCAGATGCGTGACGAACGTGGGCTGGATGAGCGTGGGCTCGATGAGTTTTTCAAAGAGCGCGCCGGTGACCTCGAAGTCCTCGTATTCCTTGCCAATCTCCGCGCCGAGGTCGTGCGCGCGCTGGCGGCGCTCGGCGGGGGTGATGTCGAACCAGTCCGCGCCAGCGCGCTCGCGGACGATGTCCTTGTAGCGGACGCGGGTCCACGGGGGCGTGAGGTTGATGGTCTTGGTGACCTTGCCCTCGGCGTCCTTGTGCTCGATGACGAGCGTGTCCAGCACCTCCTGCGAGACGTGGCAGACCATGCCTTGCACCAGTTCCATCATCGTCTCGTAGTCGCCGTAGGCCTCGTAGGCTTCGAGCATGGTGAATTCCGGGTTGTGCTTCCGCGAGAGGCCTTCGTTGCGGAAGTTGCGGCCAATCTCGAAGACCTTGTCCACGCCGCCCACCAGCAGGCGCTTGAGGTAAAGCTCCAGCGCGATGCGGAGGTAGAAGTCGCAGCCGAGCGTGTTGTGATGCGTCTTGAAGGGCCGCGCCGCTGCGCCGCCGGGAATGGCCTGCATCATCGGCGTCTCGACCTCCACGTAGCCGCGCGTGTGGAGGAAGTTGCGAATCTCGCGGATGACCTGGCTGCGCAGGAGCATGACGCGCTTCACGTCGTCGTTGGCCATCAGGTCTAGGTAACGCTGGCGGTAGCGAATCTCGGTGTCTTCGAGGCCGTGCCATTTCGCGGGCGGCGGGCGCAGGGCCTTGGCGAGGATGGTGAAGGACTCGGCCTTCACGGAGATTTCGCCGGTGCGCGTGGTGAAGAGCGTGCCTTTGATGCCGATGAAGTCGCCCAAGTCGAGGTGCTGGAAGATGTCGAACTGCTCGTCGCCGAGGACGTTCTTCTGCGCGTAGGCCTGGATGCGCCCGCTCTGGTCTTTCACGTCGATGAACATGGACTTGCCCATGTCGCGGTGCGCGGTGATGCGGCCGGCGATGGCGACAGGTCGGCCCTCGGTGTAGTTCGAGCGGGCGGCGTCGCACGTCTCGCTAGGCGTGAACTTGTTCTGGAAAGGGTCGATGCCTTTGGCGCGCAGGGAGGCGAGCTTGGCCTTGCGTTGTTCGATGAGCGAGTTCGTGTCTTCCATAAAGGGGTCCGGCAGCGGGCTGACGGGGTGGGGATGAAACACGGAGATGGCGCGGGCTGCACGCGGAAAAGTTTTGGCAGAAAGATGGGGGCAGTAAGAAAGGAATTTTCAGCTTGGAATCTTTCTGACCAAAGCGGAGCTGGGAGGTTGGGAGAAGCGCGCGGGGGCTTGCCAGCGGAGTGGGTTGCCTTAGCGTCGGTTCATGCTCAAAGGCGAGAGGAAGACTGACGGTCGGCGGCGCGTCGTGGTCGTGACGGGCACGGACACGGACGTGGGCAAGACGGTGCTCACTGCGCTGCTCACGCGGCGGTTGCGGGCTGCGGGTGTCAACGCGGTGGCTTTGAAGCCACTGTGCTCCGGTGGCCGCGAGGATGCCCTCGCGCTGCACGCGGCGAATGAGGGCGTGCTCACGCTGGACGAGGTGAACCCGTGGCATTTCCGGGCGGCGCTCGCGCCGGTGCTGGCGGCGCGGCGGGAGGGCAGGGGAGTGACGCTGGCGGAGGTCGTGGCCCGGGTGCGGGCGGTGGCGCGGCGGTTTGAACTGGTGTTGGTGGAGGGCGCGGGCGGTTTGCTCAGTCCGCTGGGCGCGGGGTTTGACACGCGGGATTTGATTGTGGGGTTGCGGGCCGTGCCGGTCATCGTCGTGCCGAACCGGCTGGGAGCGGTGAACCAGGCGCGGCTGGTGTGGGAGGCGTTGCCGAAGTCAGCACGGGCACGGACGCGCATCGTTCTGGTGGACCAACCGGAGCCGCACGCGGCGGCGCGGGGCAATGCGGCGCTGTTGCGGGAGTGCGCGCCGGGGGCGGTCGTGCTCCGGCTGCCGTGGGTTGTGCGGGGGAACGGGGCGCGGCGGCAGCGGGGCGTGACGACGGCGTTGAACCAACTGCTGGCCGCGTTGCGCGGCTAGGCGGGCTTGGGGCCGGGCTTGAACTGGGCCTTCATCAGGAAGGTGAGGGCCTTCACGGCCAGCTCAATGATGAGGAAGGGTTTCCCGATGAGGTCGTTGCCGCCGCTGATGGTGGACTTGGCGCGGCTGGCGAAGTCCGTGAGGCCGGTGACGAAGACGACCGGGGTCTTGGCGTGCTGGGGCTGGGCGCGGATGAGTTTGCAAAGCTCGTAGCCGTTCATGCCGGGCATATCAATGTCTAGGAAGATGAGGTCGAAGGTCTGCTTCTTGCAGCGCTCGAAGGCCGCCGTCGGGTCAGCCACGTCCAGCGCCTTGAGCTCGGCTTTCTCCAAGCCACGCATGACGGCCTTGCGCGAGAGCGCTTCGTCGTCCACGACGAGCACGCTGGCGAGGTCGAGCTTGATGGCCTCGGCGGCGTCCACGTCGTTCGCCAAGTGGGCGAGGAAATCCACGGTGTGGGCCAGGGTGCGGGTGGTGGACTGGTTGAGGTTTTTGGGGTTCTCGTAAAGTTCGGTGAGCAGGGCCTCGAAGGCGGCGGCCAGGCGGGCGATGACCTCGCACCCGGCGACGCCCGCGCCGCTGGTGAGCGTGTGGGTCTTGCGATACATGTCGAAGAGGATCGCGCTGCGCTCCTCCATCCAGCGGAGGTTGGCGGTGTCGCTCTCGTTCTTGACGAAGGCTTGGAGGCGCTGGCGGAGGTAGCCGATGGCCTGCGGCAGGTTTTCCACGAAGCCGCGCCGCAGTTCCTGCTGAAAGTTGTTTTCGACTTCGAGGAGGTTGCTTTCGCTAGGCGCGACATACTCCTCGGCGGCGGCGGCTCCAGCCTTGGCGGGCAGGCCGGGCGAGCCGGGCAGCGGCAACGCGCCGAAGCCTTCCATCCTGATGGCCCCGCTGGCGGCGGGCGGCGGCGCTCCGGCGGCGAGCCGCATTGGCCCGGACACGGTTTCGCCCGCGAGCTTGAGCAGGGGTGACGCAGCGGAAAGCTTCGGGGCAGCGGGGGCGAGAGTCTTGGGCACCTGCGGGGTGCGGGGTGCGGGCTTGGGCTGCGAAGTCATCTTCAGCAGGCCGGAGAGCAGCGGGGTTTCCTCGGCCTTGGCGGCGGGGGCGGACGCCAGAGGAGCCATCTTAATCGCGCCGTCAGCGGGCGCGTGGGGCACCGGGGCCGCGCCGGGTGCGACCAGCTTGATGGGCGCGGCCGCCTCGACCGGGGACGGCGGACCACCGACGGAGTCCTCGCCGGCGAGCGTGGCCTTGAGCACGTCGGAGACCTGCTTGGGCGTGCAGATGGCCTTGGTGAGGCACTTGTTCGCGCCGGCCTTCCAAGCGGACTGGACGAGGGTGCCGAGGTAGGAGTTGGTGAAGACGACGACGGGCAGGGACTTGGATTCCTCGCGGCTGCGGATGAA
>JAYTIO010000440.1:0-11087 GCA_043731805.1 Pedosphaera sp.
AGCGGGGAGAGGTCGCGCAGGACTTCGTCCACGAGGACTTTGACGCGCCGCAGCGGGTGGTGCTCAGGCACGCGGCTCGCGGGCGAGAGCAGGCACAACCTGTCGGATTGGGGATTCACTTGGCCACGCATGCCGTCTCAGACTTATCCGGTTCCACGCCGTTCAATCCTCCGGAGACTTTTTCAATGAACTGCTAGATCAGCAACAGATTATGTGTCAGCGCCACCAGTTGTCCTTGCGCCGCCTTGGCCACCAGACTCGTCCCCCACGCCTGCCGCTGACCCAGCTTGTTCCTTCCCCTCGTCAAAGACCTTCTCCACTTCCCAGCGCCGCCGAGACAGCGCGGCCAGCACGCCCGGCGGCAGGTCCGGTTCGTTGGTCAGGAACTCATACGCCTGCCCCTGGAGCGGCTCGGTGTAACCGATGATCCGCAGGCGGTGCCCATCCCGCGTCAGGAGGCTACGGGCCTGGGTCACGCCACGGTTGCGCGGGTCCTGTTCGTCCACCGGCCGGTTGGCCCCCCAGTCCTAGCCCATCCCGGCCTTGCCCCGACTCAGGAAGTAGACGGTGCCCTCGTGGCGGCAGCGTTTCCAAAAGGCGAAGTCAATGGCGGCGCGATCATACACCAGCCGCACGCGGCGGCCTTTGGGCACGCCTTGGCGCAGGCCCGCAGGTTTGAGTCGCTTGAGCATGGTCACGTCGTGCTCGTGCAGGCCTTCGCCCACGGTGAGATGCCGGCGTTGATGACCGCGAAGGTCCAGGCGGTAGCAGTGGCCGACGGCCATTTTGACGCCCGCATGCCGCGGTGCTGAGCAGCGCCAGTGGGCATGATTCGCCGGTGGCCCTCCCGCTGGCACCGATGACCGTGCAACGGGTGACCTCCCGCTACGACCCGATGGCCAGCGCGTATGACGCGCCGCAGATCCACGCGTTCAGCCGGAGTTTGGGCCCGGTGCCCAGCATCGATCCGCACCCGCGCGGCGGGAACAAACTGCCGCTGGCCCCGGCGGCGGCGGCTCGGTTCAAGGAATGCAGCGCGGCGGCGCGGGTCAACAGCCTGTTGAAGGAGCGTTACGGCGGGCGCTGGGTGCGGGTGCGCGGGGCGGCCAAGGTGATGTGCCAGCTGATGTTCGGGCTGGTGGCGTTGCCGGCCAGCGCTTTGTTTGCGCGGCTGTGTTGCAGGCCGTCAAGCCCACCGCCAGTGGTTGGCGGCCCTGAAACCCGCGCTGAAATCCGGCGCGCTCGGTGGCGCGTGGGGCAGCGGGACCAAAAACGAGTCGGCGGAGTCTGAAGACGAAACTTTCAGGGCTTTCCACCCGAACCATGCCCTCCGGGGCATTCAAGCTCGGAGGTTTTGTAAGAGCCTCCATCTACCTCAGTAGGGACCCCCCCCTCAGTTTGATGCTCAATCAGTTTACCGAAAAAAAATTGTGCGACCCGCTTATT
This sequence comes from Pedosphaera sp., assembly GCA_043731805.1. Classification (GTDB taxonomy): domain Bacteria; phylum Verrucomicrobiota; class Verrucomicrobiia; order Limisphaerales; family SXTU01; genus SXTU01. Next base: position 1,447 of record JAYTIO010000440.1, read on the forward strand.
TAAGCTACTCAGTTCCAACCTATTAGGAAGGAAATCGGCCACCTTCTCGAAGTCAATCCATGATTTTTTGTATGGAGGCAGGGCAACAAGCCGCATTTACAATTGTTTTACAAACCGAGGTTTGACCCTCCTGTGCAAATCTGATTTGCTCTGCGCCCGTTGGAATGATCTCGCTTCGCACCTCCCTCACCGCCGTCGTTCAGTGGTTCGACTCCGACTACGGCAGTGACGACCTCGCCACCGCACGCTCCAAGCCGGACAAAGTGGACTTCGGGCGCTGCTGCGCGTTTATCTTTCTTCACGCCATCTGCCTTGGCGTCCTGTGGGTCGGCTGGAGTTGGACCGCGGCCGCTGTCGCGGTTGCGCTCTACTTCGTGCGGATGTTCGCCATCACTGGGTTTTACCACCGCTACTTCTCGCATCGGAGCTTCCAGACCTCGCGGTTCATGCAGTTCCTGTTTGGCGCGCTCGGCTCCTCGGCCATCCAACGCGGCCCGCTCTGGTGGGCGGCGCACCACCGGCACCACCACCAGCACTCGGACGAGGAGGCGGACACGCACTCGCCACGGCAGCACGGCTTCTGGTGGGCGCACATAGGCTGGATCACCAACGCCCGCAACTTCCCCACCGACTACAGCCGCATCAAGGACTTCGCCAAGTATCCCGAACTCGTCTTCCTCAACCGCTTCGACGCGCTCGTCCCGCTGCTGCTCGGCGCGACGCTCTACGGCACGGGCGCTTGGCTGGAGAGCGCGCATCCCGCCCTCGGCACCTCCGGCGGGCAACTCCTCATCTGGGGCTTCATCAGCACCGTCGTCCTCTTCCACTGCACCTGCTTCATCAACTCGCTCGCGCACGTCTTTGGCCGCCAGCGCTTCGCCACCGGCGACACCAGCCGCAACAGCCTTCTGCTGGCGCTGCTCACGCTCGGCGAGGGTTGGCACAACAACCATCACCACTACATGCACTCCACGCGCCAGGGCTTCTACTGGTGGGAAATTGACCTCACCTACTACGGATTGAAGGCGCTCTCGTGGACGGGGCTGATTTGGAATTTGCGGCCCGTGCCGGACGAGGTGCTGGCGGAGGGAAAGTAATCAGATGACAGCTCAAGCCATGCCTGAACCTGGCACGTAAGCCGAACACAACCTCCGAAGTGAAAGCTATTGTTTTTAAGCCAACTAATGAGTTTTTTGGCAAATTCGAGATTCGGAGTGAACAAGCGCTTCCCGAAGAACTGAAGAAGTTTTTGGTTAGCCATCCGATGGTTCCGAAGTTCGCCTACTTAGAGGTGGAGAGCAAAGCTTGGACAATCCTCAACCTCGACCCGCTTCAACTGGTGAGCGGCATCGTCCGGCAGGAGCAGTCCAATCCCAAAAATTCGGAACAAAACGAGCGTGGAGAAACCAATCAGCAAAGAGGCCGAGATGCGCAAGGCCACACGGTTGCATTCGACTGTTTGGATTGCGCTACTGGCATTCGAATCCGTCAACTGCAAGGTAACTCAGTATATCGGTGTCCTTCCTGCAAAACAGAATACAAGGTGGTTCAGGCAAGTGCCGAGCCGGTGGTATTCCTTGTTGTGCCAACCTCCCTCCATCAGTTCCGAGCTTCAGCAGAACCCTCAAAGACAAAACGGCAGGTGCCCCCCGAGGTTCGCCATGCGTTGCGTTTATTCGGCTTGGGAGATGAGGCGAGTTTTGGTGACGTGCGACAAGGTTATCGAGAGCACGTTAAGCAATATCACCCCGACCTCGTCGCCCACCTCGGCCCTGAACTGCGTGTAGTTGCAGAGAAGAAAACTAAGGAATTTAACGCGGCATATCAAATCTTAGAACGGTTTTATGCCGTTTAACGACGCGCCACCTTGTAATGCCGAATCGAGTGGGACTATTTCCCGATGCTAAAACTCGCCATCATCGGCACCGGCATCGCCGGCCTGGGCTGCGCGCACTTCCTTCAGTCGCGCTTCGACCTCACGCTCTTCGAGCGGGCGGATTACCCCGGCGGCCACACCAACACCATCGCCGTCCCCGAAGGCTCCGGCCACGTCGCCTTCGACACCGGCTTCATGGTCTATAACGAGGTCACCTACCCGCACCTCACCCGCCTCTTCCGCGAGTTGGGCGTGCGCGTGAAGCCGACGCAGATGTCCTTCAGCGTCCAGCACCGGCCCAGCGGCATCGAGTTCAGCGGCAGCAGCCTGAACCACCTCTTCGCCCAGCGCCGCAACCTCCTCCGTCCGCGCTTCTGGCGGATGCTCGCGCAAGTCAACCGCTTCAACTCCGAGGCCGTGGCCGCGCTCACCGACCCCGCGTTCGCCGCGATGACCGTGGCCGACTACGTCCGCGCGCGCGGCTACGGCGACGACTTCCTCCGCCTCTATCTCGTGCCCATGAGCGGCGCGGTCTGGAGCACGCCGCCGGAGCTGATGCTGAAGTTCCCCGCCGTCACGCTGCTGCGCTTCTTTCACAACCACGGTTTCCTCGGCCTGCACACGCAGCACCCCTGGCTCACTGTGGACGGCGGCGCGAAGCACTACGTGGAAAAACTCCTCGCCCCGCTCCGCGCGCAAAACCGCGTCCGCCTCAACGCGCGCGTCACCGCCATCTGCCGCACCGCCGACGCCGTGGCCGTCACCACCGCCGACGGCCGCACCGAGCACTTCGACCGCGTCATCCTCGCCGCGCACGCCGACCAATCCCTCGCCCTCCTCACCGATGCCGACGCCACCGAGCGCCGCCTGCTCGGCGCGTTCCGCTACCAGCCGAACCTCGCCACCGTCCACACCGACGACGCCGTGATGCCCCGCACGCGCCTCGCGTGGGCTTCGTGGAATTATCGCGTCGAGCGCGACGCCACCGGCCGCGAAGTCCCCTCCACCATCTACTGGATGAACTCGCTGCAAGGCGTCTCCGACCGCGTGAACTACTTCGTCTCCATCAACGGCGCGGAGCAAATCGCGCCCGACAAAATCCTGCGCCGCATCGAGTATCACCACCCCCTCTTCAACCTCGCCGCCACGCAGGCGCAGACCGAACTCCCGTCGCTCAACACGCGCCCCGCCAACCGCGTCTTCTTCGCCGGCAGCTATTTCAAGAATGGCTTCCACGAAGACGCGTTCGCCTCCGCGCTGGATTGCAGCCGGGCGGTGAGTGGTGAGAGGATTTGGGAGTGAGCACGAACGACCCCGTAGTAGCAGGCTTCAGCCTGCGCGCCGGTGACGACGCACCGAAGCGCAACCTGAAGGTTGCGCCTACGGAACTCCGCTCCTGCCTCTACGACTGCTCCGTGATGCACCACCGCCTCACTCCCAAGGAGCACCGCTTCCGCTACGGCATCTTCCTCTTCTGCCTCGACCTCGACGAACTCGACACGCTCTCCACTCGCCTCCGCCTCTTCAGTCGCAACCGCCCGAACCTCTACCGTTTCAACGACGCCGACCACCTTCCCCCCCAGACGCCAGACGCCATCCCCAAGCCCCACCCCGCCAAGTCCTCCCTGCTATCCTGGATCGCAGCCCAAGGCCTCCCGCTCCCACCCGACACCCGCGTCTTGCTCCTCACCCACTGCCGCGTCCTCGGCTACGTCTTCAACCCCGTCTCGTTCTACTTCTGCCTCGACGCCCAAGACCGTCCGCTATGCGCCGTCGCCGAGGTCGGAAACACGTTCGGCGAGCAAAAGCCTTTCCTCCTCCGCCCCGAAGACCTCGCCTCCGACGATTGTTTCCGCCGCATCGTGCCGAAACACTTCTACGTCTCGCCCTTCTCGGCACTCGACCTCGCTTTCGATTTCAAGCTCCGTGTTCCCGGCGAGCAACTCGACATCCACATCGACGATGTTGAAGGCGACCGCCCCGTGCTCCTCACCGCGCTCACCGGCCGCCGCGTCCCCCTCACCGACGCAAACCTCGCGCGCCTCACGCTCAAGTATCCGCTCGTCACCCTGCGCGTCATCACGCTCATCCACTGGCACGCGCTGAAGCTGTGGTGGAAAAACGTCCCCTGGCACCGCAAGGCCGCCAATCAGCACCTCCAACAAGGCGTCTTCAACCCGCACGAGTCGTTGCGGAACCAGGCCTCGCGCAAGGCATGAAAGCGACGGCTTTGATTACGCCGTCTCGCTCCGGCCGCCGCACATCAGATTTTCCCCACCTTGCGCCTTTGCGCCTTCCCGTTAGCATTCCGCCGCCCACATGAGCAACATCACCCGTTCCGAAACCGACGCCCCGGTCCAGATCCTGCGCGCGGGTTTCTACCAGCGCGCCATCGAGCAGTCGCTTGCGCGCATGACCTTGGGCTGCCTGCACGTCACCCTACCCGGCGGCGCGACCCGCCGCTTCGGCCACGCGCCAGAGGTCACCGCCCACCTCCGCATCAACCGCCCGGAGTTCTTCAAGCGCTGCGTGCTCTACGGCGACATCGGCTTCGGTGAGGCTTACGTGGACGGCGATTGGGACACGGACAATCTCCCCGCCGTGCTCGGCTGGTTCATCGAGAACGTCGAGCAAGCGCCCGGCATGTCTGGTTCGCACGCCCAACCCGCCGCGCTGAACCTCCTGCGACTCGGCAATCGCCTCAAGCACGCGTTCCGACGCAATTCCCGCGAGCGCAGCCGCCAAAACATCGCCGACCACTACGACCTCGGGAACGACTTTTACAAACTCTGGCTCGACCCCACGATGACCTACTCGTGCGGCATCTTCACCTCGCCGGAGCAAACCCTCGAGTCCGCCCAACTCGCCAAATACGAGGCCCTCTGCCGCACCCTCCGCCTCAAACCCACCGACAGCGTCCTCGAAATCGGCTCCGGCTGGGGCGGCTTCGCCTGCTACGCCGTGAAGACCTACGGCTGCCAAGTCACCACCCTCACACTCTCGAAGGCCCAGCACGCCTACTGCCGCGAACGCTTCGTCCGCGAGGGCATCGGCGACAACGCCGAGGTCCGGGTCCAAGACTACCGCGATGTCACGGGCCGCTTCGACAAAATCATTTCCATCGAGATGCTCGAGGCCGTCGGCGAGCGCTATGTGGACGGTTACTTCCGCCAGTGCCACCGCCTGCTCAAACACCACGGCCTGCTCGCCCTGCAATACATCGCCAGCCCCGACAGCCGTTACCGCCAGTTCGTCACCGGCGTGGACTGGATTCAAAAGCACATCTTCCCCGGTTCGCTCCTCATGTCCGTGGGCCGCGTCACCGAGGCCCTCCAGCGCGTGAGCGACCTGCATATGTTCGAGCTGCGCGACCTCGGCCTGCACTACGTCCGCACGCTGCGCGAGTGGCGCGCGCGCTTCAACGCCCACCACGAGGAGTTGCACAAGCTCAAGTTCGACGACCGCTTCATCCGCAAGTGGAACTACTACCTCAGCTACTGCGAAGCCGCCTTCGCCCACCGCAACATCAGCGTCGTGCAAGCCGTTTACACGCGCCCGAACAACCGCACTCTGATGTGAGCCATGAATCGAGGAGAAGACCTTCATAAGGAAAGCATGAGGGCAGGAGAAAAATTTACCGCTGCCTGCCCCAATCTCTTTCCTGCCCTCCTGCCCTCCTTATAAAAATCCTTGTCCATGATTTCCTCGCTCCGTTTCGCCGCCGCCTTCGTCCTCATCGCCATGCTCGCCGTGACGACATGGGCCAGCCTGCAAGTCCCCCTCTGGGAAACGCCGCGCGCAGTCGCCACGCACCCGTGGTTCATCGCCACGCTGTTCGACACCTACTTCGCCTTCCTGACCTTCTACGTCTGGCTCGCCTACAAGGAGACCTCGAACCTCGCGCGCGTCCTCTGGCTCCTCGCCATCCTCCTGCTCGGCAACATCGCAATGGCCATCTACCTCCTCCGCGAACTTTTCCGCCTGCCCGTGAACGCGACGATGGAAGACCTGCTGCTGAGGAGGAAGCTGTGAAGGGCGCGCGCCACCAACCATGCTGATCGATGTCCTAATCATGCTCGGGCTCGCGCTGGCGTTCGCCGCTGTTGAAATGACGCTGACGTGGGGAGTGGCCCGGCGACTTCGCAACTACAGCATCGTGGATGCTGTCTGGTCGCTAGGGTTCGCTCCTATCGCAGTCATGTATCTCATCGGCCGGAAGTATCAGCCCGAGCAAGGCATTCTCTTCGTGCTCATGGTGGCTTTCTGGAGCCTGCGGCTTGGAGTTCACCTCGCACGGTGAATCGCTAGTCACCATCCGCACGAGGACGTGCGCTATGCAAAGCTCCGGACTGATTGGGGTTCCAATGCCGACCGGAAAATGTTCTGGTTTTTCCAGCTTCAAGGGGCACTTCAAGTGGTCCTGTCGCTGCCCTTCCTGTTCGCGTGTTCGCGTTCGACCGACTCCAAAACACCTCTCGAATCAGATTGGTTTGCCATCGGCGGCTGTGCTCTGTGGCTCACCGGCCTCCTCGGCGAATCCCTCGCCGACCGCCAGCTCGCCCGCTTCCGCGCGGACCTGGCGAACAAGGGCAAGGTCTGCCAGACCGGCCTGTGGAACTACTCGCGGCACCCGAACTACTTCTTCGAGTGGCTCGTGTGGGTGGGTTACGCCGCCTTCGCGCTCGGCTCGCCGTGGGGTTGGCTGGGCCTCATCGCGCCCGCGCTGATGCTGCACTTCCTCCTCAACGTCACCGGCATCCCCATGACCGAGGAGCTGTCCCTCAAGTCCAAGGGCGACGCCTACCGCGCCTACCAAGGCACCACCAGCGCCTTCGTGCCGTGGTTTAAGAAATCTTAGCTTGGCCACCGATGGACACAGATGAAACACAGATAGGGCGGGGAAGAAACCTTTATCAAAGAAGCCGGGGCTTGAGAAACGAAGTGCCGCGTCACCGCCTTGCTGCTCTCCTTCTGCATTCCCAATCTGTGTTTCATCTGTGCCCATCTGCGGCTAAAAAACTCCCATGATTGACGCACTCCTCGAACGCAATCTCCTCCCCGACCCGCTCCTGCGCTTCGGCATCCGCCGCCTGCTGGCGCAGCGGTTGCGCGAGGAGGACCAAGGCAGCGCGGAGGCGCAGTTAGCGCATCTACAGGCACTCATCGCAGAGCTGCGCCGCTCGCCCATCGCCATCGAGACGGCGGCAGCGAACGAGCAGCACTACGAGGTGCCCACGCGCTTCTACCAGCTCTGCCTCGGGCCGCGCGTGAAATACAGCGGCGCGCTCTGGCCCGCCGGCGTCACCACACTCGCTGAGGCCGAGGAGCGGATGCTCGCGCTCTACGCTGAACGCGCCCAACTCGCGGACGGTCAAGACATCCTCGAGCTCGGCTGCGGCTGGGGCTCGCTCTCGCTCTGGATGGCCGAGAGATTCCCCAACTCCTACATCACCGGCGTCTCCAACTCGCGGACGCAGAAGGAGTTCATCGACGCCGAGGCGGCGCGGCGCGGCTTGAAAAACCTCCACATCATCACCTGCGACATGAACCGGTTCGACATTGAGGCTGGCGGGTTCGACCGCGTCGTCTCCATCGAGATGTTCGAGCACATGAAGAATTACCAGCGCCTCCTGGCAAACGTCGCGCGCTGGCTGCGGCCCGGCGGGCAGCTCTTCGTCCACATCTTCACGCACAAGGAATTCGCCTACCACTTCGTCGCGCGGGACGAGACGGACTGGATGGCGCGCTACTTCTTCACCGGCGGCATCATGCCCAGCGACAACCTCCTCGCTTATTTCCAAGACGACCTCCGCCTCATGAACCACTGGCGCGTCAACGGCCAGCACTACGAGCAGACCGCGAACGCGTGGCTTGCCAACCTGGACGCGCACGAGCCGGAGATACGGAAAATCCTCGCCGCCACCTACGGCACGGAGAACGAAACCAAGTGGTGGGTTTACTGGCGGGTCTTCTTCATGGCCTGCGCGGAGCTGTGGGGCTACCGCGATGGCAACGAGTGGCTCGTCTCGCACTATCTGTTCCGCAAGCCCGCGTAGGAGACGAAGTGTTCAGCCAAACAACCCCGCCGGATTCGCCCCGCACGCGAGATTCTTCCCGCCGTCGTAAACCTTCTCCAGCTCCCGCCCGTTCCACTGCCGAAGTCGGTAAAGCGTCGCGAACGTAAAATCCGGAGCTGCCCCGCCCTGCCCCCCCACCAACTCGCCGCCGCGCCGCACGTTGAGGGCGATGAAGCTGCGCGGACCAGGTCAGCCTGGGTCTCCAGACCAAGGCGCCCGAGCTGGAGCGCCAGTTGGTGGGCGAGAAGGTGCTCCTCGAAAAGGTCGCCTCCGCAGAGAAGCGCGCGGCAGGGGGCATCGCCTTCGACCCCGGCCTCGTCAACCAGGCGGCCCAGGTGCTCGTCCAGGTGGGCGGCGGGGAAGCCGGGCACGTGACCAAGCTCGCCTCCTCCATCGCCGACGATCCCAACGTCGCCCTCCAGCTCCTCATGAAGGTGGCCGGCAGCGTGCCCCGGATGCGCGCCCTCGATGAGGGTGGCGGAGTGAAGGCGGAGAAGCCGACGGACGGGGATGGTAGATGGGTGTGAAGACAATTTTCGGCGGAGGCGCGGGTTCGTCAAACTGACAGTTCGACCCCGGCACGGCGTCGAGCAGAAGAACCAGGGGAGCGTGGGGTGGAGCAATGTTAAAATCAGAGGTCCCGCGCTGGCAGTCCGGCGAACCTCAACCTGAAGCCAAGGTCTGTCAGAGGGGCTGCCTCAACGCGGGGGCTGCGGCACGAACGAGAAAAGGAGGGCGCGTGAAGATGGCTCGTTTCCACCAGAGCGGAGCACTACCCACGGTTCACGAAGGCCCCCGCCCGGGCAGCGGCGCACAATGTTCCACCTCATGCTGGGGGAACTGGGTGGAGGCAAACCACGGTGCAGCCGGCGTGAACGAGTATGCTGCGCACCTGCGACGCAAGGCGGAGTTCACCCGTCTGGTCACCGGCGCGCATGACCAACTTACGGCGCTGTTCCTCGCGGCCGGCACCACCACGAAGTCATCGCGTGAAGTTGTATCGTTGCCCGGTGAGGAGATCGCCGGGTTGCGTGCGGAAGCAGGCCATCCTCGACCAGCTCCGGCGCGACTACGAAACCCTGAAGGCCACCTGGGGGTGGACGCACGGACTACGAGCGCTGGTTCCGCCGTCCGCTGAACAACGCGCACCTGAACGACGTGGACACTTACTACCGGCTGGGGCCGGCGTTCCACTGGTTGCTGCGGGAGCAGGGCGGCGACCTGGCGGCGTTCTATCGGGAGGTGGAAACGCTGGCGAAGCTGCCCAAGGCGGAACGGCACCGGCGGTTGCAGCCGTGACGGCGGGTGGCCCTGAAGCTTCAAAGCCGGACGCCCCCTTCGGGAACCACGGCAGCAACCTTTCGCAGGCCATAAAACATAGGGTCCGCGGCTTCGGTCGCCGTGAACGACCACTGCATGCACCACTTCGCCGAACGCGGCCGACCGACGGTCGGGATCAACGCGCCTCCGGCACGCCTGACCGGCCGGTGGGCGGCGGCGTTCCCTTTCCGGGCAGGAAGAGGCGCAGGGATTGTCCATACGAGAGCCGGCTCACCCCGCGCTCGTTGCAAAGGTGGCAATTGACCCGCGGCAGCGGCTCTGGCATGAACCGCACATGTCCATGCCCGCCACTCCCTCACCGACCTGGCACTGGGAAGAGAGCGACCATTGGGAGCTGCAGTTCCACG
>JAYTIO010000441.1:0-7012 GCA_043731805.1 Pedosphaera sp.
GATGACGTCGGCGACGTTTTCGTTGGCGAAGACCTGGAGCTGATACATGAACTCCTGGCCGAAGTTGACCTCGCCGGGCATTTGCTTGATGAGGCGGACATTGCCGAAGCGGGTGTCGCCGCTGATTTGGGTGGCCTGCACTTGCAGGGGCGCGGGGCGCGGGGCGGGCAGTGGGCCGGGCCGAGGGGCCGGGGCGATGGGGGATCCCTCGATGCGGGATTTGTCGAGGAGGTCAATCGAACGCCCGATGAAGCGCCCGTCGTCGTCGGCGCGGACCGGCGTCAGGGTGGTGAGCAGGGCGAACAGGAGGGGTAACCAAACTTTGCGGTTCAGGAGATGGCTTTTCATAGCGGGGCAGATTGCTCGGGTGGAGGTAGTCAAACGGCAGGAACAGCATAGAGACAAGGCCCGCCCCGTCAAGTTTAGGAACGGGAGCGCGGAGGCGCAGCTCGCACTGCGCCGGCGCGCGGAGCCGCTGCGAGCGCGGGGAAAACCGTCCGGCTGGATTCCCGCTTGTTTGGCGGCGGGGTGGCCGTTACTTTCCGGGCGAACAAAAACTCATCACTGCTCAACTCGTTGCCACCATGAACAAACCGTTCTCTCTCGCCACCAGCGTCCTCGCCGCTGCTTACGCTGTCTTCACCTCCGGCTGCGCCTCCACGGGGCACGATGACCACTCGAAGCATAACCACAACCACGGCTACGATGGCATCAAGCAGCTTGTCGCCGTGGTGCAGCCCACCGCCGGGAACAAGTGCGCGGGGGTCGTGCGCTTCACCGAGGTGGACGGCGTCGTATATGTTTTCGCGGAAGTTTCCGGCCTGACGCCCAACCAACAGCACGCGATGCACGTCCACGAGTTTGGCGACGGTTCCTCGACTGATGGCACGAAGGCGGGCGGGCATTACAACCCGGGCGAGAAGCCCCACGGCCTGCCCGGCACGGACGAGCGGCACGCGGGCGACCTCGGCAATCTCCAAGCCGATGCCGAGGGCAAGGCGGTCTATCGCGCTGAGTTCAAGAACCTCTCCATGACCGGCGTGAAAAGCCCCATCGTCGGCCGCGGCGTCATCATCCACGCCAAGCCAGACGACGGCGGCCAGCCGGTCGGCAACGCCGGCCCGCGCATCGGCTTCGGCACGATTGGCGTGGCGAACCCGAAGCAGTAATCCGTTTTGCCACCTTCGCTAAACGCGGCCGCGCCTTGGCCCGGTCGCTTTTTGTTGCTCTGAATTCAGCCGCCCGCGCTCGCATCGAAAACCCCACGCATGAACTCCTCGCCTGTTACCCGTCGTCGTTTCGTTCAGTCCACCGGAGCGCTCGGCGCGATGCTCGCCTTGGGCAAGCCGCCGGCCCTCTTGCCCGCTGAGAGTCCTGGCAACCGCGTCGTCGTCGGTGTGGTGGGCCTCTCGCGCGGCATGGCGCACGTCGCCGGGCACCTGGGCGTCAACAACGTCGAGGTCGCCTACGTGTGCGATGTGGATTCCGCGCGGCTGGCGAGCGGCTTGAAGACGGCTGAGACCAAGCAGCCCAACGCCGTCCGCAAGCCGCAGGGCGTGGGTGATTTCCGCCGCATCCTGGACGACAAGAACGTGGACGCCGTCTCCATCGCCACGCCGAACTTCTGGCACACGCCGGCGGCCATCATGGCCATGCAGGCCGGCAAGCATGTTTACGTGGAGAAGCCCGGCAGCCACAATCCTTGGGAGGCCGAGGCCATCGTCGCGGCAGCGGCGAAATACAACCGCAAGTGTCAGATGGGCAACCAGCGCCGGAGCTACTCGAACGTGATGGAGGGCATCCAGAAGCTGCGCGAAGGCGTGATTGGCAAAGTGCTTTTCTCCCGCTGCTACTACAATGGCGCACGGCCCAGCATCAAGAGGGGCAAGCTCGTGGACCCGCCCGCGACGCTGAATTGGTCGCTGTGGCAAGGCCCCACGCCGGAGCGGCCTTACAAGGACAACTTGCATCCCTACAACTGGCATTGGCACTGGCATTACGGCGGCGGCGAGATGGCCAACAACGGCATCCATGCGCTGGACGTTTCGCGCTGGGGCCTGGGCGTGGACTACGCGAAGAAGGTCACGTTCCTCGGCGGTCGTTACCACTGGGACGACGACCAGGAGACGCCCGACACCGGCTCGGCGGTCTTTGACTTCGGTCATTGCGGCGCGTCGTGGGACGACAGCTCGTGCAACCCGCGCGGGGGCGAGAAGCTGCCGTTTGTCGCGTTCTATGGCGAGAAAGGCTCGATGACGATGAGCGGTGGCAACGACTACACCGTGTTCGATCCCAAGGGCGTGGAAGTGGACAAGAAGACCGGCGGCCCCGGCGGCGGCGACATCCCGCACTTCACGAACTTCTCCGACGCGATCCGCGAGAACAAGCCGCTCAACTCGCCGATCAGCGAAGGGCAGAAGAGTTCGTTGCTCTGCCACTTGGCGAACATTGCCCTGCGCACCAGTTCCGTGCTGAACCTTGATCCCAAGACCGGCCACATCCTCGGCAACCCCGAGGCGCAGAAGCTCTGGAAGCGCGAGTATCGCCCCGGCTGGGAACCGAAGGTGTGATTTGGAGTGCGGCGGCAGCGTGCGGCGGCGACACCGCTTTCAACCAACACGCCGGCGCTTTAGCCACAGATGAACACAGATAAAGAGGGCGGAAAGGTCGGAGCAACTGGTCATGAAGCTCGCCCCGCTGGGGCCAGCTGTGTTTCATCTGTGTTCATCTGTGGCTAAGAATCGGGGTCTGATTGCCCGCCTGCACCACGTTTGTTTTGACCGCGCTTCCGCCGGACGTTACACCAGTCGCGCTATTTATTTCCGGGTTGTTTCTGCTCCATGAACGCACCGCTTTTCCTCCTCGCTGCGGGGACGAATTCCCAGCTCACCTACATCTGGGAGAAGGCCACCATTGAGGCGAAGGTCATCATCGGCTTCCTAGCGATCTTCTCGATGTTCGCGTGGTCGGTGATGGTTTCCAAGAGCCTGCAGATGCGCCGCGCGCGCCGGCTCAACGACCTCTTCATGGCCGAGTTCCGCGCGCAGAAGACCGTGCTCGACATCCACGATCGCCGCGTGCAGGTCGAGGGCTGTCCGCTCTTCACCGTGTATCAGGAAGGCGGCGTGGAGACCGAGGCACGGCTCAAACAGCCCGATGGTTCGCGGAAGCAACACATCTCCCTCAAGTCCATGGAACACATCAAGCGCACGCTGGAAAGCACCGTCGCCCGCGAGGCGCTGGCGCTGGAATCGGGCATCATCCTGCTGGCGCTGGCGGTGAGCGGCGCGCCGTTCCTCGGGCTTCTGGGCACCGTGTGGGGCGTGATGGACACGTTTGCCGGCGTGGCGCAGGCGGGCCGCGCGGATCTGGCGGCGATGGCCCCCGGCGTGGCCGCCGCGCTCGTCACCACCGTCGCCGGCCTGCTGGTGGCGATCCCTTCGATGTTTGGCTACAACTGGCTGGTGCATCATCTCCGGGTCCAGACGGTCGAGCTGGACAACTTCGCGCAGGAGCTGGCGTCGAAACTGGAGACCGAGTTTTTGAAGGATGAGTGACGAAGTCCCACCCCGGGCGGCGGCGGTTGCAGCGGTGGCTTCCCCGCTTCACTGTGCGCACTGCCGCCAGCACAACGAGCAAGCGGCCGAACTATGCCAGCGGTGTCACGCGCCCCTCTGGGTGATCTGCAAACGCTGTGGCAAGCGGTGCCCGCAGACCTATTCGCGGTGTGCCCGGTGTCTGGTATCTTTGAACGGCGGGGTATTCCATGCCGTCAAGCGCGCGGTCAGGAAACTCGTTCGCAAGGCGACTCGATGAAGCCACTTAATTCCACGACATTTGGCTGCCCTGGCTCCCCGTCCAGAGGGTCGGGCTGGACAACGTTGCGCCGGAGCTGGCATCGAAACTTGAGACAGGATTTTTGAACGATGAGTGACGAACAACCCAGTCCATTGCCACCCCAAGTGCAGCGGGATATGCCCGTCCACTGCTCGAAGTGCGGGGCTTTCAACGATCGAGCTACCCCGGCGTGCACCGCCTGCGGAGACCCGATGCGGTTCAAATGCCGGCACTGCCAGGCGTTGAACCTGCGCACCACCAGCCGCTGCTCGCATTGTCATCAGCTCCTCCGCTTCGGCGACTGGGACTTCAGCCTGCCCAAGCTGCAATTCCGGGGTTGGCGCTGGCACCGGGAGTGGCTAAAGCGAGCGTTTTTGGGCTGGGTCCGGGTGGGTCTCCTCCTATTGATAGCCGCGGTTTTCGTCTGGCTGTTGACCTCCATGCTCTGGATTTCCGGCCCCCGGCGATGAGCGGATTTTCCCAGCCCAATTCGCGAGTGGCGATTCCGTCGCCCTTTGACCTGAACTTTTGAAACGGGTGTGAGTGCCACCGAATCCAACCCACCTCCGCCGCCGCCCCAGGCCGACGCCCCAGTGCATTGCGCCGACTGCGGGCAGTATAACGAGCGCGAGGCCGTCACCTGCGCGGCGTGCGGGGCGCATCTGTGGATCAAGTGCAACCAGTGCCGCGCCAAGAACGTCCGCACGGCAGGCCGGTGCGCCAAATGCCGCCACCGCCTGCACGCGCGCACGATCACGCTGCCGCGCCTGGGGTTCGACTTGAAGCTCCGCAATAAACGCCGCCGACGGCTGGTGCGTGCCCTCCTGCTGCTGGTGCTGTTCAGCCTTGCCGCCCGGTTGCTCTATGACTCCCTGCCCAAGACGAGCGTGCCGGTAAAGCAAACACCTGCGGAACTCTACTAGCCGATGCGCCGCTTCTCCCAACGCAATTCCCTGGTGACCTTGAGCGAGATCAACATCACGCCCTTGCTCGACCTCGCGTTCGTGCTGCTCGTCATCTTCATCATCACCACGCCGCTGCTCGAAGGTTCCATGGACATGAACCTGCCCGGGCAAAGCGCGCGCCCGGACCAGGCCCGCCCCCCGAAGGCCGAGGACATCCGCACCGTGGAGATCGACCGCGCGGGCAACTTCCGCCTCCAGAAACGCCCGCTGTCGCTCGACCAGATCGAGGCCCAGCTCGTCGCCGACTTCCGCGCCAACCCCAACCTCATCATCCGCGTGCGCGGCGACAAGGATGGCAAGCTCGACCACGCGATGCAGCTCCTCGACCGCTGCACCCGGCGCGGCCTGACGCAGGTGAGCTTCAGCACGGAGTTGAAGCAATGAGGAGCGGGAAGCAATCAGCAATCAGCGATCAGCCGTCAGCCGGAGAAATTGCCGGGAGCAACTGTGCCGTGCTCCCGTCCAAGGTTGCATGCGTGCGTGAATTAGCGTCGGCGAATCCAACTCCATTGAGCCAGTGAACCAGCGGCTGCAAACCAAATGCCTCTTCGCCTCAGCGGCGATGCACGCGCTGCTGTTCGTGATTATCATCGTCGCGCCCGCCTTTCTGCCGGAGAAGCCGCACCTGCACACCCCCGTCCTCAACCTCGTCAACGCACGCGACCTAGACGCCATCCTCCGCGCCGCCGAGGCCCCGCCCACGCCCGCGCCCATTCCTTCGCCGGCCCCCGCGCCGGTCCCGTCTGCCCCTGCTCCGGTGCCCGCTGTGCCTGCCGTCGTCGAGCCAGCACCAGCGCCGAAGGTCGTTGAGCCACCCCGCCCGCCGCCGACCCCCAAGCAAGTTGATCCGCCGAAGGTCGTTGTGAAAGCTACCCCTCCGCCGACCCCGAAAGCCCCGAAGGATCTGCCGAAGCGGGAGACCGTGAAGGAGCCGACGCCCAAGACCGCAAAGGTCGAACCACGCCCGTTGCCCGTCACAGCGAAAGGCAAGGAAGCCCCCACCAAGAAGGACGCCAAGAAATCCAAAGAGCCGGAGCCGCCGCCCACCAAGACCGCTTCCGCCAAGTCCGCCGTCACCAAACCCGCCATCAAGTTGGCCGACACTTCGCACCTCACCTCACGCCACGCCGAGGAGGACACTAAGGCGAAGCAGAAGGCCGACGCCGAGGAGCGCGACCAGTCCGTCGCCGCCGCCCGGGCCGCGCAGCAAGCTCACCTCCAGCACGTCGCGAAGATGAAGGCCATTCTCGGCGGCGTGCAGGGCGGGCTGTCCTCCCCGGTGGACATCAACATCGCCGCCGGCGGCGGGCCCAACGCCGCCGCCTTCCTCGACTACGGCCAGATGATGGTCCACATCTACGAACAGATGTGGCTCGTGCCGCCGAACCTCAGCGACTCGCTCGCCATCGTGGGCGTCACCGTCACCGTCGCGCGCAACGGGCGCGTGCTGGAGTGGCAGTTGCCCAAGCCCAGCGGCAACAGCGCGATTGACAAGTCCGTGCGCGAGACGCTGCAAAAGGTCATTCAGTTCGAGCCCTTCCCCGCCGGCTTCCGTGAAGCCCAGCGGACCTTTAACATAGATTTCAACCTCAAAGCCAAACGCACCACCGGATGAATTTGAACCGCCGCCAGTTCGCCACCGCCCTCCTCGCCACCGCTGCCACGCCCTGGGCCCTGCCGGCCCAGGAAGCCCCCTTCAAAGTCTATGGGGCGACGGACCCCTCCAAGCTCATCCCCATCTCCCTCAGCGGCTTCACCGGCGAAGTCGCCAGCACCCTGCGCTTCGACCTCGAAGTCGCCGGGTGCGCTGTCGTCAGCGCCGAGCAGGCTGCCGTTCTGGTGCATGGCACCAACGGCGCGCGCCTCGAAGGCTTCGTCTCCGACCGCGCCAAGAACTACCTCCTCTCGAAAGCCTACGCCGGCACGAACCCACGCCAGCTCGCCCACGCCTTCGCCGACGACGTCATCTTCGCGCTGACGCAGACGCGCGGTATCGCGCAGACCCGCGTCGCCTTCAAGTCCAGAGCCGCCAACAACACCGGCGAAATCTTCATCGCGGACTACGACGGCCACAACGCCACCGCCGTCACCCGCGATGGGGCCATCATCGCCGCGCCCTCGTGGGGGCCGGGCAGCCAGTGGCTCGCCTACACCTCCTACAAGTTGAACAACTGCGACATCTTCTCGCACAACCTCGTCACCGGCGAACG
>JAYTIO010000442.1:0-1516 GCA_043731805.1 Pedosphaera sp.
GCGACGCGGCTACTTGGCTTCCTCGGGCGCGGCTTCCGGCGTGGCTTCCGGTTCTGTTTCTTCCTCGGGCTCCGGCTCCTCCGCCTCGCTCGCCTGCAACGCGGCGCTGATGAGGCCGGCGAAAAGACCGCCGCTCAAGAGCGTGTTGCGGAAGAAGGTCCACGTCTCCGGCCAGCCGCTCGTGCCCGTGGTCAGCGCGCGAAACCACTCGGCCAGCGACTTGGCGTAAACCGGATTCTCCAGCCACGCGCCCGTGTTCGTGATGAGGTAGAAGAGAATCGCGCCGATCAAACCGCCGCCGATGTGCTGGAGCACCGAGGCGCGGCGGGCGAAGAGCCGACCCAGGAAATACAGCGCACCGTAGGCGAGGTAGTTCACCAACTGGTAGTCGCTGAACGGCGGCTCGTGGTAGTAGAGCACGTTCAGCCCGATGTCCGTCCCCAGCAGCGTGCCGAACACCGCCCAGGCGGGCAGCCGGTGGGGAAACGCCCCCGCGCAAAACACCAGCCCATACCCGAGGCTGAAGTTCACCGGCATCACCCCCGGCCAGCGCGTGAGCGCGAAGGCCGCCAGCAGCAGCGCGGGAAGGAGCACGGTTCGTTTCACGGCGGCGGATGATACGGCGGTGGGTTCTGGTTCAAAGGGCAAAGTGCGGCGAGGAGGTCAGGGGTGGGGATTCTATAAGGAGAGCAGGAAAGCAGGAGAGGCACCCCTCGCCGCCCTTTCCAGCCTTCCTGCTTTCCTTATAAAAATCCGGCTTCCCTCTTGGGGTAGGATTAGGGCTGGTCACTGCCGCTCTTGGGTCCAAAACTCAGCCGGTGGTAAAACTGTTCGACATCCTCCACGAAGACGCCGACCTGCTGGCCATCAACAAGCCCGCCGGCCTTGTCTGTCACCCGACCAAGGGCGACGTGTATTCCAGCCTCATCAGCCGCGTGCGCCTGCACCTCGGCGACAGCGGCTCCGCACATCTGGTCAACCGCCTCGACCGCGAGACCAGCGGCGTCATCCTCATCGCGAAAAGTCCGGCGGCCGATGCGGCGCTCAAGAAACTCTTCGCGCTGCGGAAGGTGGAAAAGGAATACCTCGCCATCGCGCACGGGCACTTCGCAGCGGAGACGGCGGCGTGTGAAGCCGCGCTCGGCAAGGACGAGCAGGCCATCATCTCGATCAAGGACTGCGTGCGCCCGGACGGCTCGGTGGCGAAGACCGAGTTTGCCGTGGAGCGCCGCTTCACGCGCGCCGAGGGTGACTTCACGCTGTTGCGCGTCCGCCCTCACAGTGGGCGTAAACATCAAATCCGCATCCACCTCCAGCACCTTGGGCACCCGCTCGTTGGCGACAAACTCTACGGTGGCGACGAGCGGCTCTATCTCGACTTCGTGCTGCGCCAGCTCACGGCGGAGCAACGCACCCGGCTCATCCTGCCATGCCAGGCCCTGCATGCGACGCAGTTGCGCTTCACCTGGCGTGAGCGCGACTGGGAATTCCGTGCGGACCCCGAGCCGTGGTTCAA
>JAYTIO010000443.1:0-8325 GCA_043731805.1 Pedosphaera sp.
GCGTTCATCTGCTCGACGAGCACCTTGTGGCCCTCCTCGACGCTGTCGAGGTAGTGGTAGTTGCCGTTGCCCTTGTCCGCGAGTTTTTGCATGAGGGCGTCCTTTAAGTTGTCCGTGCCGACGCCCAAGGTGGTGAGGAAAATGCCGGTCTTGGACTTCTCCTCGATCAATCGCACGAGTTGGCCCTGGTCGGTGATGCCGACGTTGAAATCGCCGTCCGTGCAGAGGATCACGCGGTTGATGCCGCCCTTGATGAAGTTGGCTTGGGCCAGTGCGTAGGCCTGTTGGATGCCCTCGCCGCCGTTGGTGGAGCCGCCGGCTTCGAGCGCTTCGAGCACGCTGAGGATGCGCTCCTTCTGCTCGCAGGAAGTGGACGGGAGCTTCACGCCGACCTCGCTCGCATACACCACGAGGCCGACGCGGTCGATGGCGTTCATCTTCTTCACCAGCATCCGCAAAGCCTGCTTGAGCAGCGGCAGCCGCTCAGGGGTGGCCATCGAGCCGCTCACATCAATGAGGAAGACGAAGTTGCTCGGGGGACGTTTGTCCGCCTTCAACTCGCGGCCCTTGAGGCCCACGCGCACCAGCCGGTGCTCCGGTGCCCACGGGCAGCCGGCGACCTCGACGTGCGCGGCGAAGGGATGCTCGCCGGTGGGCGGCGCGTAGTCGTAGGTGAAGTAGTTGAGCAGCTCCTCGATGCGCACGGCGTCGCGCGGCGGGAGCTGGTTCTGGTTCAGGAAGCGCCGGACGTTCGCATACGACGCGGTGTCCACGTCCGTGGAGAAGGTGGAGAGAGGCTCAGTCGCGACAAGGGTGAAAGGGTTTTCGATGTAGCGCGGGTAGGCGGCGGTGGTAGTGGTGTCCGGGTGCAAGCGACCGACGGAACCGGGGGTGGTGAAGTCGTCGTCGGTGATAACTAGGACTGCGCGCCCGTTGGGTAAGAGGCGCGTGCTGTCTGTAGTCGCAAATTGAACCGTGACTGGACCACTCGTGGCACCGACTCGGGTCACGGTTATGCGGGAACCACCGCCATTCTCGACAACCGAGTAGCTGCCAGCACTGAAGGCCAACTTACCAGGGTCGAAGCTGCTATCCACGGACCCGTCCAAGTTCAGCCGGGCAAGGCGATTTTGTGAGGTTCGGTTTATGGAAGTGAAGTCCCCCACAATGACGAGAACCCCATTCGTGCTCACGGAGTCCAAGCCAGCGACAGCCGTGCGGGACACGGTAGCGTAGTTCACAGAGACAACGCCATCACTGCCACCATTGGTGCGGGTGACGGTGATGGGACCATTGGTGAAGTTCAGCGGTGCGGCTGAATTGGTGCCTTGCGCTACTTGATTGGTTGGCCGCTGTGCCCAGCCGGTCAATGCCTTGGCTCTAGCAGCCGGCAACGTCAGTTCTCCCTTTGCCATTTGTGTCTTAGACCCCGACTGCCACAGCAGCGTCACAAAGAACCCCACCACCAGCGCCGCTGCCGCCGCCAGCCCCAGCGTCCGCCAATGCCGCCACGGGAGGAAGAGGACCTTGCCCTCGCCCGGCGAGGAGCGAGTGCCTGAGCCGGAGTCGGTAGGGCGCGCTGTCCCCAGCGCGCCGCCGAGGGCCTGTGGCGTTTGGGTGGCCGACGGCGGGGTGAGGACACCCCGCCCTACCACCGCAGGTTCATTGAGCGGGTTGGGGAGAGCTCCGAGCGCAATCGCCGTGTCGGCTGCCAGTTCCGCCGTCAGTTCGTTGCCAAGCGCACGGATTTCCTCCACCGCGCGGCGGCATTCGGGCGAGCGGGCGAGCGCGGCCTCGACGGCGGCGCGTTCCGTCGCGTCGAGTTCACCGAGGGCGTAGGCGGTCAGTTTCGGGTCGTCAGGCGTGAGGTTCATACGAGCCTTCAATTTTTTGGCCACAGATGAACACAGATGAAACACAGATGGGGAAAGCCGGGGGAGAGGAGGGAGGAAGCATTGCCCACGGCTCCTTCACGCCCGTTCGCCTTCCCTATCTGTGTTTCATCTGTGTTCATCTGTGGCTTCCTAGTCTTCGCGTTGCATTTGCTGCCGCAAGGTTTTGAGCGCGGTGTGCAGGAGGAAGCCGACGTTGCTGACGGAGTGGCCGGTGATGCGGCTGATTTCCGCGTAGCTCAGGCCGGCCTGAAACTTCAGGCGCACGACCTCGCGCTGGTTCTCTGGCAGCGCGTCCAGCAGGCGCAACGCGCGCCCGGCGGTCTCGCTCGCCTCGGCCTGCGCATCCGGCGTGAGGCCGGCGGCGGGGCGCGTGTCCAGGTCCACTTCAGTCAACGCAGTCATGCGATGTTCCTTCCGCTGCACGTCCAGCGCGCGATGGCGGCAGACGGTGAAGAGCCACTCGACCAGACAGCCGTTGAGCCGGGCGGGGTCCTCCCGCCAGAGGCGCAGGAAGACATCCTGCACCACGTCCCGGGCGCGGTCCGCGTCGCCGACGATGCTGGCGGCGTAGCGGGACAAGGCGGGGGCGTGCTGCTGGTGAGCTGCGCGCAACCAATCCGCATGGTCAGCACCTGGTTCGTTCATGAGTCCGACTGGGTCGGGCCTTCGAGGGAGACAACGTGTGGGCGGAGGTTTTCTTAGAAACTATTTTCTGGCGATGACGAATGGGCATTGGGCTCGCGCCTTGGGCCCCGGTTTTGCGATTGCTTCACGCGGGCCGGGTCGTTAGTCACTTGGCGTCCTTTGACGAACCCGAGCCAACCCACCGTGCCCGCGCCCCTGCTGCTCTTGCTGCGGGTGAACCTGCTGCAATCCTGGCGGCGGCTCTGCTCCGTGCGCGAGCAGTCCAGCCTGCTCACGGGCATCATCGTGCTGTTCATCGGTGGCTACATCGTGATGGCGTTCGGGCTGTTCTATCGCGGGCTGAAGTTCATCGGCGTGTTCCCCGGCATCGGCGAGCTGCTCATCGAACGGCTGCTGTTCCTGCTCTTCGCCTTCCTCTTCGTGCTGCTGCTCTTCAGTAACCTCGTCATCAGCTACTCGAACTTCTTCCGCAACCGCGAGACCGCCTTCCTGCTCACGCTGCCGCTGCCGGCGCAGACGGTGTTCCGCTGGAAGTTCGTCGAGTCCACGGTGCTCGCGTCGTGGGCGTTCCTCTTCCTCATCGCGCCGCTGCTCGGGGCCTACGGGATGTGGCGCAACGTGCCGTGGCATTTCTACGGCCTTACCGTCGTGCTGGTGGGTTTGTTCATCGTGCTGCCGGCGGTGTTCGGCGCCTGGTCGGCGGTGAACCTCGCGCGGTTCCTGGACCGGCGCGGGTTTCAAATCGCCGCCGTGGTCATCGCCGCCGGGCTGTTCTTCGCGGTGAAGTTTTACCTGCGCCCGGAGCCGGTGGACGAGGAGACGCTGGAGACGCGCGTGCTCGCCGTGCTGGACCGCCTGCTGGCCAAGACGCGCTTCTCGCAATTCCCCTTCCTGCCCAGCTACTGGCTCTCCGCCAGCGTGCAGCAATGGGCCGAGGGCGCGCGCGCGGCGGCGGGTTTCTACGTGCTGGTGCTGTTGAGCCACGTGCTCTTCTTCGGTGCGCTGGCTGCGACGCGCATGGGTAATCTGTTTTACGACGCCACGTCCGTCGTTCACTGCCGCGCCAGCGCGTTCGGCCAGTGGGAATGGTTCCGCCACTGGCAGGACCGGCGGCGGAAGTTCCACTACCGCGCGGGTTTCATGGAAGTGCTCTTCCGCCTGCTGCCACTGCGGGCGGACGTGCGCGCGCTCATGGTGAAGGACGTGCGGATGTTCTGGCGCGACACCACGCAATGGGGCCAGTCGCTCGTGCTCTTCGGCCTGCTGGGCGTTTACATCCTGAACCTCCGCCACTTCACCTCGCAGATCAGCAACCCCTTCTGGCTGCACCTGATTTCCTACCTGAACCTCGCCGCCTGCTCGCTCAACCTCGCCACGCTCACCACGCGCTTCGTGTTCCCGCAGTTCTCGCTCGAAGGCAAACGCCTCTGGATCGTGGGCCGCGCGCCGCTGGGCCTGCCGCGCGTGGTGCAGACCAAGTTCCTCCTCGTCACCGGCGCGTCGCTGATCGTCACGCTCGGGATGATCGCCTTGTCCTGCCACATGCTGCAAATGCCCTTCGAACGCACCGCCTACTTCGCGGGGGCCATCACGGTGATGACGCTCACGCTCAACGCACTGGCACTGGGCATCGGCGTGCTTTACCCGAACCTGCGCGAGGACAACCCGAGCAAGATCGTCAGCGGTTTCGGCGGCACCTTCGCGCTGGTGATGAGCTTCCTCTACATCGTCGCCAGCGTGCTGCTGCTGGCGTGGGGCTCGCCGTGGCGCTGGAACAACGACGTGCAAAACGCCCCCGTGCTGGTGGGCTTCGGCAGCTTCGTCGCGCTCTCCCTCGCGCTGGGCTACGTGCCGCTGAAGCTCGCCCTGCGCCGGCTGCGGAACTACGAACACTGACGGCGGGAAACTTATCAGGAGAGCAGGAAGGCCGGAGGAACTGACCAGACACCCGCGCCCGCTGTCCTTTCCTGCCCGCCTGCCCGCCTGATAGAATCTAGGCCGCCTGTTCCAATTTTCCCTTTCCACTCCGCGCGCCATGACTACAGTTCGCCATGCCTTCGGACTTTGACCCATCCGAGTTTGTGGACAGCGACGTTCTCACCACTGCCCGGCCCGCCAGCCGCCCCACTCCCATGAGCGATTTTCCTTCCGGCTCCGCCAGCCGCCCGCCCAGCCGCGAAGAGCTCGACCACAAGGTCTCCCACGCCCAGCAGCAACTCGCCGAACTCAAGCGCAAGCAGGACGAACTCGAGCGCGAGCGCGCCGGCCTCGAGGAAGCCCGACGACGACGCGTCGAGCTTCAGACTGGCCGCGAGGAAATGCTTCACCACCTCGCCCGCGGCCTCGTGCTGCTGGAGGAGGCTGAACTCAAGTCCCGCCGCGACGCCGAGCAGATGGCGAAATCCATCGGTGGTCTCCGCGAGTCGCTCGACAAAGTCACCGCCATCCACGACGAAGCCTGGACCGCCGAGACCTACAACGTGGAACTCACCCGCGCCCTGACCGCCATCGAAAACGCCCGCATGGAGTGGAACACCGCACGCCTCAAGTGGCCCGTGCTTGATGCCGCCCTGCCGAACTCCGCCGGTCCTGCGGCTGCCGCCACCGCCACCGGGAAAATCCAAGGCCACTTCCTCGGTGCCCAAAGCTTCGGCGAGCTGTGCCGCCTGGGCTTCGCCCTCACCTGGCCCGTGGCGGTGGCGGTGCTGCTGGGCGCGGCGCTGCTGGTTCTCCTCCGCCGCTGACGGCTTCGGCCATGTCCCTGTTCCGAAAAAAGTTCGACCCGCTTTCGGAACGCGCCCGCGCCCTCGAAGCCGAGATCGCCGCGCTGCAAGCGCAGATTAAGCAGGCCGAGTCCGACCAACCGCTCTGGCCCGGCACCCCGAAACTGCGGCCCGCCACGTTCCCTGGCGGTCGCCGACCTGAGTCCGCTCCCGCCCCCGCCGCGCCGGTCTTCGAGGAGGTGGACCAAAAACGCCTCCAAGGCTCCGTCGCTCCCGCCCCGCCCGTCAGCCCGCACCCAGAACTCGGCCCCCGCCCGCGCGGCCTGGTCGCCACCTTCCGAAACTTCAAGCGTCGCTTCGGCCTCACGCCATCCACCAACCCCAAACTCGTGAAGCTCCTCGACTCCGGTCAGATTCAGGGTCTGCGCCCGCTCCGTTACGAGCGGCGCGTGGCGCGCAACCGTTTCTTCATGCTGACCGCCCTGCTGCTGGCGGTGCTCTACGGGCTGTTCAAGGCCATCATAGGCGGACGGTGAACGGGGAAGCCGATTACGATTAAGCCGAAACTATGCAGTTGAAAATGGAGCGCCTAGCTTCAACGCAGCGACGCAGAGACCGCAAAATTACCCAGAGGAGCGCCCGGCGAAGCCCACCAAACGGTGAACCGGGTCGGTCGGGTCAACTCTGCGTTCCTCTGCGTCTCGGCGTTGAAGGGAACGCCAGCTTCAACTGCATCGCTCCGGTTAAGCGTAAGATTAGGTTTAAGAACCGAACGCTCGCGCCCGCTGCCCCTGCTTACTCTTACTCGTAATCTTAATCCTCCCCATGCCGCGCCCGCCCGCCATCCTCCACCTCGCGCTGCTCCCGACCCCGGTCGGCGATTTTCGCGCGCATTTCTCGGCGGAAGGACTGGCCCGGCTCGACTTCCCGCATCAGGGCGAACGCACCGACATCCAGCCCGTGGCCGAACTCCCGCCGCCCTTCCGCGTCTGGGCGGCGCAAACGCAGACGGCCCTGCGCGTCGCCTTGACTGCCTCGCCCCACCGCACACCCAAGGTCACGCTCCCACCGCTGGACCTGACCGGCGGCACCCAGTTTCGCCTCCGCGTCTGGCCGGCGCTGCTGCGCATCCCGCGTGGCGAGACCCGCAGCTACGGCGAGTTGGCCGACGAACTCGGCAAGCGCCGCGCCGCCCGGGCCGTCGGCGGGGCCTGTGGGGCGAACCCCATCCCCGTGCTCATCCCCTGCCACCGCGTGCTGGCGGCGAAGGGCGGCCTGGGCGGCTTCTCCGGCGGGTTGGAGTGGAAGCGCCGCCTACTCGCGCTCGAAGGCGTGCTGCTAACGTAGGTTGGAAATTTCACTCGGGGCGGAGCAGCTCACGCCCCCTCCGAGGGGCGCACCTCGACACGGCCTCCAGACGCCCCCAGACGGAGCGCGGGCGGCCCGCCCGCTTGGCGCGCACGGGGTCTGTAACGGTGCTGTTCAATCGTAGTTTTACCCGCCCCGCGCCAAGCGGCCCGGCGGGCCGCGGTCCGGAGACGTGTCAAGCCGGGAGACAGTGGGCCGCTATCTGGGCCTGACCAAGCCGGCGGCAAAACCGGCCCTTGTGCCCGCCGGGTCCAAGGCCGGTCGTGCCAGCCAGTGTGTTCCCTTTGCGACGGTGATCCAGCAGGGTTTGGCCGCCGGGCTTTCGGCGCAGCGTATTTATCAGGATCTGGTTGCCGACCACGGTTTCACCGGCGCGTATGATGCGGTGAAGCGCTTCGTGCGCCGGCTGGCGCAACCGGTGGAGCTGCCCTTCCGTCGGATGGAGTGCGCGCCGGGCCATGAGTTGCAGGTGGATTTCGCCCAAAGGGCGTGGGTCAGCGAAAATGGGAAGCGTCGCCGGAGTCATTTGTTCCGGTGCGTGTTGAGTCATTCGCGCAATGGTTGCAGCGAGGCAGTGCGTCGCCAGACCAGCGAGAGTTTCCTGCGCAGTCTGGAAAATGCGTTCCGTCATTTTGGCGGCGTCACCGCGACGGTGGTGATCGACAACCTCAAGGTGGAGGAGTTTGCCCGGCACTACGGCACGGTGATCCTGCCCACCAAACCCCGCACGCCCCGGCACAACGGCAAGGTGGAGGCCGGCGTCAAGTAGGCGCAGAACAACGCGGTCAAGGGCCGCAGTTTTGCGAACCTGGCGGCGCAAAACCTCTTGCTCGCGGAATGGGAAAAGCACACCGCCGACAAGCGCATCCACGGCACGACGCGCCAGCAGGTGGGCCAACTCTTCGAGACGGTGGAGCGACCCGCGTTGCAGCCGCTGCCGACGCTGGTGTTCCCGGTGTTCGAGGAGGCCCGGCGCACGGTGCATCGCGACGGGCACGTCGAGTTCAAGCGGGCTTATTACTCGGTGCCGCCCGAATACGTCGGCGCCACCGTCTAGGTGCGGCAGGAGACGCGGCTCTTGCGTGTCCACAACACGCGGCGCGAACCAATCGCGCTGGCCGCCGGCAGTTACCTCAGCGCCAACAAGGACATCCTCCTGCTGGACCCGCCCGGCGTGGGCAAAACGCATCTGGCCCAGGCACTGGGCCGCGAGGCGATCAAACAGGGCAAGGAAGTCCTCTACCGCTCCATCTTCGATCTGGTGCGCGACTTTTATGCAGGACGAGGGCTTAAAGCAGCAGGACAAGACGCTGCGCCGCTACTTGAAGCCCGACCTCGTCATCATCGACGACATGGGCTTGAAAGCCCTGCCCAAACAATCCGGCGAGTATCTGCTGGAAGTGGTGATGCGCCACTATGAAAACCGCTCGACGATCATGACCAGCAACCGGCCGCTCGAAGACTGGGGCAAGCTCTTGAGCGACGTGCCCACCGCCGGGGCCATCCTCGATCGCTTCCTGCATCACGCCATCACCACGCCATCACCGGACGCAGCTACCGCGTCAAAGACTCGCTGCCGCCACCGGCTCGTTTTAACTCGCCGCCAACTCAAGCTTGAACCAATCCAGAAAACAGTTATGAATCTCCGTCTTCAGACTGGCCGGTTTTGATCTGCACGGTGACAAGATCATGGG
>JAYTIO010000444.1:0-3022 GCA_043731805.1 Pedosphaera sp.
GGCGACCTGCCCGGCACGCGGCTCAACGCAGTCTTTGAAAAACAGACTCCCACCGAGTCCGACGTGACCACGCGCTTCATCCGCGACGACGCCAACGAACGTGCCGCCGCCCTGCGCCGCTACGAGCGCTGGTATTGGATGACGGCGGCCAGCTTCCGCAAAAAAATCACCCACTGGCAGCGGCAGCGGATGTAGGCGAAGGAGCGCGGCCGCCTGCGTCCGCTGCCGGCAGCGAGGTCGCGAAGCGGGTTCCACACGTTCGGTTCCCCCTCCCCATCCCCCAGGTTCGCCGACAATAAACTTTCAAACGAAATCTCCCGGACAGCATCCTACCTTCATGCGCATCGGTTCCCCGTTACTGTCCCTGCTCTGCCTGCTCACCCTGTCCACGCCCCAGGCCCAGGCCGCTGCCACACAGGCCGAACTGCTCCTAGACAAGGACTCCGCCCAGCCCGGCGCCACCGTTCTCGCCGCCTTGCGCCTGACGATGGCCCCGCGCTGGCACACCTACTGGCGCTACGGCGGCGATGTCGGCTTCCCCACGAAGGTTGTCTGGGAGCTGCCGTCCGGGGTGACCGCCGGAGAAATCCAGTGGCCGGTGCCCCACAAGTATTTCGCCAACGCCCTGACCAGCTACGAATACGCGAACGAAGTCGTTCTCCTCGTCCCGCTGAAACTCGCCGCCAACGCGCCCGCCGGCAGCCACGAACTCACGGCCAAAGTCTCGTGGCTCGAATGCGAAACCGGCGGCTCCTGCGTGCCAGCCAAAGCCACCGTCAAGGCCACGCTGCGCATCGCCACGGAAACCAAACCCACCGCCACCGCCCAGCCGTTCGCTGACTGGCAGAAGCTCCTCCCGTCCGAGACGCCCGGCAGTGTTCTGATCGCCCGTTGGGAAAGCCCCGCCGGAACGAACGACACACGCCCGCTCCTCATCGAGTGGACCACGAGTGCGCTGAAGCCCGACTTCTTCCCCTACGGCGGCGAGGGCTTTGAAGTCGCCGGCCCGACGGAAGTCGTGAGCCAGAGCGGTGGAAAAGTCGTTCTTCGCAAGCAGGTGAAGAAGACCGAGGGCGACTGGCCCAAGGCCATGCAGGGCTTGCTCGTGGAAGTCGCCGAGATCGGTCACTCCACGGGCTACGAGGTGAACCTGCGCCTCAGCGACCCGTCGGCCAGCGCCGCCACCACCACCGCTGCTCAGCCAGCGGCTCCCGCCTCGCCCGTGGCCAAGGGCGAAATCACCTCCTTCGCCCACGCCCTCCTCCTCGCGTTCCTTGGCGGCCTCATCCTGAACATCATGCCCTGCGTGCTGCCCGTCATCGCGCTGAAGATTTTCGGCTTCGTGAACCAAGCGAAGGAATCTCCCGCCCGAGTGCGCCAGCTCGGCCTTGTGTATTGCCTCGGCGTGCTCACGTCCTTCGTCGTCCTCGCGGGCGTCGTCATCGGCGTGCAGCAGGCGGGCCGGAACGCGAGCTGGGGCATGCAGTTTCAAAACCCCATCTTCCTCGTCAGCATGGTCACGCTCGTCACGCTCGTGGCGCTCAACCTCTTCGGCCTCTTCGAAGTCAGCCTCGGCGGCGGTGCGCTGACGGCGGCGAGCGACCTCGCGCGCAAGGAAGGCCCCACCGGCGCGTTCTTCAACGGCATCCTCGCCACCGCGCTCGCCACGCCCTGCACCGCGCCGTTGCTTGCGCCCGCGCTGGGCTTCGCGTTCGCGCAGCCACCGCTGCTGATTCTCCTGCTCTTCCTCGCCATCGGCCTCGGCCTCGCGCTGCCTTACCTGCTGCTCAGCTTCCAGCCCGCGTGGCTCAAGTTTCTGCCCAAGCCCGGCAACTGGATGGTTCACTTCAAGCAGGCCATGGGCTTCCCGATGCTCGCCACCGCCATCTGGCTGCTGTGGGTCGCCACCAAAACCTTCGGGCGCGACGGCGCGCTGTGGCTGGGCCTGTTCCTCGTCGTGCTCTCGCTCGCGGCGTGGATTTGGGGCGAGTTCGTCCAGCGCGGCAGCGAACGGCGCGGGCTGGCGATGGCCATCAGCCTAGCGCTGCTGGGCGGTGCCTACGCCTACGCGCTGGAAGGCCAGTTGCACTGGCGCAATCCCGCGCGTGCCACCGAGACCGACGGCATTGACTGGCAGCCCTGGAGTTTGACGGCCGTCGCGCAGGCCCGTGCCGAAGGCCGCGTCGTGCTCGTGGACTTCACGGCGGACTGGTGCTTCACCTGCAAGGCCAACCTCACGAGCAGCCTCGAAATCACCGCCACGCGCCAGAGGCTCAAAGCCTTGAACGCCCTCGCCCTCCTCGCCGACAACACGCTGGAGACGCCCGCCATCGTGAGCGAACTAAAGAAGTTCGGTCGCGCCGGCGTGCCCATGGTGCTGGTCTATCCCCGCGACCCGAAGGCCGAACCGCTGCTCCTGCCCACCCTGCTGACGCCCAGCATCGTCCTCGAAGCCTTGGACAAGGCGGCGAAGTGAAGCCGTCGTGCAGCGCATGGTTAGCGGCGCATCGCGGTGAAGGATTATTGCCATTTGAGCGGCGGCGCGGGTCCACAGGGGCGCGGGGCGGGGAACGCTTGAATCAGAGCGAGGAAGGCTTTCCCCGAGGCGCGGAAGACTGGAGTTGCGACCGGGAAGACAAGTTTTACGGCGCGGAAGACTTGATCTGTGCCACGGAAGACTGGAATCGCGACGGGGAACGCTTTCCTCGTCGCAGGGAAGGCGTGCGTCGTGACGCGGCAGACTAGACTTGAGTCAGGGAAGACTAGATTTGGGGCACGGAAGACTTGCTTTGCGACAATCCTAGTCTTCCTTGCGGCAGTTCCAGTGATCCCAAGACGGTGGAAAGGAAGCGTTATCGCCTGAATTGCAATGAGTTGCGTCGGAATGGCGAATTTTGACCAGTTCCGGGGCGAAACTGGGAGAGCGAGGCTGGGAGGGCAGCACAATTCACTTCCAAACCGCCCTGCCATTCGACTCCCTCTCCCTTCATCGGATGGTGGGAGAGGGTCGGGGTGAGGGGGT
>JAYTIO010000445.1:0-18538 GCA_043731805.1 Pedosphaera sp.
TGCTTCATCAAGTCCATGCACACCGAGGCCGTGAACCACGCGCCCGGCATCAACCTCTTCCTCAGCGGCTCGGAGATGCCCGGCCGCCCCACCCTCGGCGCGTGGATGAGCTACGGCCTCGGCGTCGAAACCCAGGAGCTGCCCGGCTTCGTCGTGATGACCTCCATCAGCAAAGACACGAGCTGCGGGCAAATCTTCTACGACTTCTACTGGAGCAGCGGCTTCCTCCCCACGCGCCACAGCGGCGTGAAGTTCCGCGGCCAGGGCGAACCCGTGCTTTACCTGAGCAACCCCGACGGCATGTCCGCCCAAGTCCGGCGCGGCCTGCTCGACGACCTCGCGCAGCTCAACGAACTCAAGCTCCGCGAGTTCGGCGACCCGGAAATCGCCACCCGCATCGCGCAATACGAGATGGCCTACCGGATGCAGACCAGCGTCCCGGAACTCACCGACCTCTCAAAGGAAACCCCGGCCACCCTCGCCCTCTACGGACCCAACGCCAAGCAGCAGGGCACCTACGCCTACAACTGTCTCATGGCCCGCCGCCTCATCGAGCGCGGCGTCCGCTGCGTCCAAGTGATGCACGCGGGCTGGGACCAGCACAACTCCCTGACCACCGAGCTTTACAACCAGTGCCGCGACACCGACCAGCCCAGCGCCGGCCTCGTCCTCGACCTCGCGCAACGCGGCCTGCTGGACGACACGCTCGTCATCTGGGGTGGCGAGTTCGGGCGCACGCCCTTCATCCAGGGCGACATCAAGGAACGCAAGCGCTGGGGCCGCGACCACCATCCCTACGCGTTCACCCTCTGGCTCGCGGGCGGCGGCACCCGGCCCGGCATCACCTACGGCGAGTCCGACGACCTCGGCATGAACGTCGCGCGCGACCCCGTCCATGTGCATGACCTCCAAGCCACGCTGCTGCACCTGCTGGGCATTGACCACGAACGCCTGACCTTCAAGTTCCAAGGCCGCAACTTCC
This sequence comes from Pedosphaera sp., assembly GCA_043731805.1. Taxonomy (GTDB): domain Bacteria; phylum Verrucomicrobiota; class Verrucomicrobiia; order Limisphaerales; family SXTU01; genus SXTU01. Next base: position 983 of record JAYTIO010000445.1, read on the forward strand.
GCCTCACCGACGTGCATGGGCAGGTGGTGAAAGGCGTGCTCGCATAGCGTGCGGCTGAACACCAATTCCCGTGGGCCGTCAGGTTTCCGTTCACTAGGCCGCCGCCGGTGTAAACCAAACCAACTGATGAAGCCGTTGCTCACCACCCTCCTCACCGCGTTCAGCGTGCTTGGGATCGCCGCGCCCTCCGCCTGGGCGCAGGCCGGGACCAAGCGCATCGAGACGCCGATCCGCACGCCCGTGGTGCGCAATCCGTCGCCACTCGCGGGCGCTCCCGTCCTTGCGCCGCTGAACCAGGCCTTGCCCCCGACGCAACTGTCGGCCCCCGCCGTTCAAGTGCAGTCCCGGCCCTTCAATCTCGACACCGCGCTGGCCCGGCTCTTGGCGGACCTCAAGGCGGTCACGGCGACCGGTGAGTTCGAGTTGAGCATCACCAACGCCGACAAGGTCGAGGTGACGACTCTGCCGCTGGTCCTGCACCTCATGGAAGGCCGCGTGCGGACCGAGCTCGATCTCCGCTCGGTGCCGACGCGCGTGGACCCCCCCGGGCCGTTCACCATGTTGCGCGGGGCTGGCATCACCCGGATCGTCACGCTCTCCATGGCTTCCGTCGGCGTGCGGCTGACGCATCAGATCTTTCCAGAAGCCCGGGCCTACACCACCCAGGAACTACCGGATGAAGACATCCCCGCGCTCATCAAGCTGGAGAAACGCACCCTCGGACCGGAGCCCAGCAACCCGCAACTCGAACAATTCCAGGCCACCTTGAGCTTCACCAACGGCGAGAAGCGCGAAGCCCGCGTGTGGCAAACCATCGGCGCTGACCCACAGCCCGCGCAAATCCAGTTCGATGTCGGCTTCAGCCGCATCACCATCCGCATCCGGGCGTTGCAAAGTCTCGCGGACTCGCGCTCCCCCGAGGGTGCCCAGCAGAACGCCACACTCTTTCAAATCCCGTCGGACTACACCAAGCACTCCGACGTCGGCTACTTGCTGCAAACCTTTTCCGTCCGCCGGATCCGCGCGCTGCGGTGAGGGAGAACGGCCACGAACGACAAACCGGGTTGCAAGAAACTAAGCTAGGCCCCACGCCCGTCCACCACCGCATTTAGTATTTCCAAACCTCCGGCCTTCCGCTTCAGTCTCGCGCCTCGATTGTCATGGCGACTCCCTTTCAACCCCAGTCCTGCATTGCTCGTAGCGTGGCCGGCCTCCCACGCTCGGGCATCCGCGAGTTTTTCGACATCGTCCAGAGCCAGAAGGACGTGATCTCCCTCGGCGTCGGCGAGCCCGACTTCGTCACGCCCTGGCACATCCGCGAGGCCGCCATCTACGCGCTGGAACGCGGCAAGACCACCTACACCTCGAACCTCGGCCTGCTCAAACTCCGCGAAGCCATCGCCGCCCATCTCGCGCCGCGCTTCGGCGTTCGCTACGACCCGAAGACAGAAATTCTCATCACCGTCGGCGTCAGCGAGGCGCTGGACATCGCCCTGCGCGCCCTCATCAACCCCGGCGACGAGGTCATCTACCACGAGCCGTGCTACGTGAGTTACGCGCCGAGCATCTCGATGGCCCACGGCATCCCCGTCGCCGTGAGCTGCCGCGCGGAAGACAACTTCGCCGTCCGCGCCGAGGCGATTGAGCAAGCCATCACGCCCAAGACCAAGGCGTTGATGCTGAACTTCCCCACCAATCCCACCGGCGGCACCATGACCCGCGCCGAGCTGGAGCGCATCGCCGCGATCGTGCAGCGCCACAACCTCGTCGTGCTCACCGACGAGATTTACAGCGAGCTCACCTTCGAGGGCGAACACGTCTCCATCGCGTCGCTGCCGGGGATGATCGAGCGCACCATTTTCTTGCACGGCTTCTCGAAAGCCTACGCGATGACCGGCTTCCGCATCGGCTACGCGTGCGGCCCGGCGGAACTCATCGAGGCGATGATGAAGATCCACCAATACTCGATGCTCTGCGCCAGCATCATCAGCCAGGAGGCGGCCCTCGAAGCCATCGAGCACGGCGAGGCGGACACGACCGAGATGCGCGAGCACTACAAGCTGCGCCGTAACTTCATCGTGAAGGCGTTCAACGACATTGGCCTCCCGTGTCACCTGCCGCGCGGCAGCTTCTACGCCTTCCCCTGCATCCGCAGCACCGGCCTCAGCTCGAAGGAGTTTGCCTTCCGGCTGTTGCAAGAAGAGAAGGTCGCCTGTGTGCCCGGCGGCGCGTTCGGCCCGAGTGGCGAGGGCTACCTCCGCTGCTGCTTCGCCACGGCGATTGACCAGATCCAAATCGCCGCCGACCGCATCGCGCGCTTCGTGGCGAAGGTGAAGCGCGGGTAACCGCGACGCGGTTACTTCTTTCGCAGGTCCACTACCACGAGCTTGCCCTTGTCGCGGGCGAAGAGCAGACCGTCCGCGAGCGCGGGATGGGCGCGGCCCTCGAAGCCGAGGATTTGGGCGCGGGCCTTCTCCTGAAACCCCTTCGGCTCCGCAGCCACGCGCACGAGTTCGCCGCGGTCGGTCGTGATGAAGAGGTCGCCGCTGGCGAGGAGGATGGCCCCGTGCGCCACCTTGTCCGTGCTCCAGCGCACCTTGCCGGTGGCGAGTTCCACGCAGCGCAGCTCGGGCGTCGGCCCCGTGTCCACGCGCCCTTCAAAGCCGTAGAGGAAGCCGTCCCGCAACACGGGCGTGACGTATTGCGCGGTGAGTTGTTCCTCGCCGGACCAGAGTTTCTCCACGCCGTCGCCCTTCACGCGCAACGCCGCCGCGCCCGCGCCGTAGCCCGCCGCGATGAACACCACGTCGCCGCTCACCACCGGCACCGCCGCGCTGACGGACGCGTGCATCTTCGGCCCCCACGGGAACGTGAAGCGCACCTTGCCATTGGCGGGGTCGAGGGAAACCAGCTTGTGCCGCGCGAAGAAGAGCGCGTGCCGCTGCCCGCCGATGGTGGCCGCGATGGGCGAGGAGTAACTGGCCTCTTCATCGTGCGCCGTCCAGAGCACCTTGCCCGTCGCGGTGTCGAAGGCCGCGATGCCCGCGCCGTTCTTGCCGCCGAGGTTCACCAACAGCGCCTTGCCCTCGACGAGTGGCGAGCTGGCGAATCCAAAGAACCCCTTCTCCGCCCCAAAGTCTTGCCGCGCGTCCGCGCTCCACAACGGCTTGCCCGTGGCGAAGTCCAGCGCGTTCAAGTTGCCATTCGCGCCGAAGACGAAGACGCGTCCCTCCGCGATGCAGGGCGTGGCGCGCGGGCCGTTGTCGAAGCCGAAGCCATCCACGTAAGCGGTGGCTAAGGGCTGCTTCCACAGCTCGGCCCCGGTCTTCGCATCCAGGCACTCGACGACTTCCTGCGCCGCGACACGGTGGAAGAGAATGACCTTGCCACCCGCCGCCACCGGCCCCGCCCAACCGCTGCCGACCTTGCGCTGCCACGCGATGGCTGGGCCTTCCTTCGGCCAAGCCTCGGCTAGGTCGGTGTCGGCGTAAGTGGCGTTGCGGGTCGGGCCGAGGAACTGCGGCCAGTCGGCGGCGAGCAGCGGGCAGGCGGCGAGGAGGAGAGCAACGAAGGGGTAAAGGCAGCGGCGCATGGCGGCGGGAATACGCCAGACCGCCAGCCAAGGCGAGGAAATCGTGGTTCCGGGCGAACGGCTCACACCCTTTCGCAGTGAAAGCTGGCGCATGCCGCAGGGACAACAACGTGCTTCTCCTCCCTCTCCCTTCATCGGATGAGGGGAGAGGGCCGGGGTGAGGGGTTACGTGCGTCGGCGTTGGTGACCCTACCCCTCATCCGGCCTGCGGTCACCTTCTCCCCTCCGCCGAGGAAGGGAGAAGGTGGCCGCCGTGGCCGGCCGGCTTGCTTGCATTCTATCGTCTCCCTCCGAGCAATGGAGTCACCCACGCCGCACCTGCCGCAGCACGCGGGGGAGCAGCGCACAGACGGTCTCCACTTCCTCCGCAGTCGTCGCGCGGCCGAGTGAGAGGCGCACGAGGGCGTTGGCCTCAGCGGCGGGCGCGCCCATCGCGAGCATGACATGCGACGGCTCCAGCGAACCCGCCGAGCACGCCGAACCGCTCGACGCGCAGACGCCTTCCAAGTCCAGCACCGCCATCAGCGCGATGCTGTCCGTGCCCGCCACGGTGAAGGAAACCGTGTTCGCCAGCCGATGCTCCCGCGAGCCACGGAAGTGAGCGCCTTCGATGCTGTCCACCGCTGCCAGCAGCCGCGCGGTGAGCGGGGCCAGCGCGCTGCGGTCGAACACCGGCGTGCGCACGAAGCGCTCCAGCGCGTCGGTAAAGCCGATGATGGCGGGGAGGTTCTCCGTGCCGGCGCGGCGCTCGTTCTCGTGCGCGCCGCCGAACTGCACCGGGTCCGGCAACAGCGGCGAGCGGAGGTAGAGCGCGCCCGCGCCCTTCGGCCCGTGGAACTTGTGCGCGCAGATGGAGACGAGGTCGGCGTTGAACTGGTGGACGCTGGCGAACGGCTCCTTGCCGAACCACTGCACGGCATCGGTGTGGAAGAGAACGCCCCGCTCGCGACAGAGCGCGCCGAGTTCGGCGACGGGTTGGAGCGTGCCGGTCTCGTTGTTCGCAGCCATCACGCTGACGAGTGTCGTGTCGGGGCGGAGCGCGCGGCGGAGGTCGTCCACGCTCACGCGACCCGAGGCGTCCACCGGCAGGCGCGTGACGGTGAAGCCTTCCTTGCGCTCCAGGTAGTCGAAGCAGTGCAAGACCGCGTGGTGCTCGACGCTCGACGTGATGAGGTGCCGGCCCTTCTCGCGCAGCAAACGCGCCGTGCCGAAGACCGCGAGGTTGCTGCTCTCCGTGCCGCCGCTGGTGAAGACGACTTCGCTGCCCTTGCAGCCGAGCACGGCGGCGGTGCGGTCACGAGCATCGTCCAGCAAGGCCCGCGCGCGGCGACCGATGTGGTGGACGCTGGAGGGGTTGCCCCAGACCTCGTCGAGGAACGGCAGCATCGCCGCGCGAACCTGCGGGTCCAGCGGCGTGGTGGCGTTGTAGTCGAAGTAGAGGGTGCGCACGGTGTGGGAGCGTGGGTCAGAGGAGTTGACGAGGGAACGGGCGGCTTCGTAGGCGCGCGCGTTTTCCCCTTACCCCGGCCCTCTCCGCTGGGGAGAGGGGGAAGGGCATGGAGTGACAACCAGAGTTCACGGAACAGAACGCGCGATTCACTTGGGCCGCATCGAGAAGGCGAGTTGCCGGCGGAACTGCTCGCGGTTCTTCGCGTCATGGAACTCGACCGGGTTGAAGTCGTCGGTCAGCACGATACCGCTCTTGGGGTTCGCCTCCTTGATGCCCGCCAACGCGTCGCGCGCCTGCTGGCGGACGGTCGCGTGCATCGCGTCGAAGTCCATCGTGCGGTGCTGCTTCAGCTCCTTCGCGGGCGTCGCGACGAAGAAGACGTTGCCGTTCCCGCTGGCGTGGATGCGCACGGTGCCGAAGACGGCCTTCAAGGTCTTGTCCAGCGAGGCGGTGAAGAAGTCCTGCCCCGCCTCGAAGTCGCCAAAGCTGTTGATGACGAGCACGCCGTTGGGGCGCAGCACGCGGTGCATGGCGGCGAAGGCTTCCTGCGTCATCAGGTGCGAGGGCGAGGAGTCGCCGAGGAAGGCGTCGAGGATGACCGCATCGTATTGCTTGGTCGCGGCGTTCACGAACTGGCGGCCGTCGCCGATGGTGATGTTCAGCCGCTCCGGTTCCAGGTCGAAGTGCGCCTTGGCCAAGTCCGTAATGGCGTCGTTGATTTCCACCACATCCACCGTCGCGCCTTCGCGGGCGAACTGCATCGGCACGATGCCCACGCCCATGCCGATGCAGAGCACGTCCTTGATGGCGGGCGTATAAACGTGCGCCAGCCCGTGCAGGCCGTAGGTGAAGAGGGAGACGCTTTGCTTGGCCTCGGGGTCGTAGGTGTTTTGCGTGAGGTAGTCGTTGAGGTAGTAGCGGCGCCCGCCACCGAAGGTCTCGAAGACCTGCATCTGGCCGAAGTTGGAGTTGCGCCGGGCGACTTCTTCCATCGAGTCGGACGGCGACTTGGCATCCGCGCGGACGCCCGCCCAGCCGGCGAACAAGCCCAGCGCGATGGCAACGACCGGGCCACTGAAGGAGTCGCCTTCCTTGCGCCATGCGATGAAGTAAATCGCCGGCAATGCCATCAGGATGCCCGCCGTGATGAACATCGTCTGGGAGTTGGGCAGGAAGGGAATCAGCACGTAGCCGATGAGCACCGTGCCCAGCACACTGCCCAGCGTGCTGACGGCCGAGAGCCGGCCCACTGTGCCGCCGACATCTGCGACTGCCGAAGTGAGCAGGCGAATTACGAACGGCCCGACCGTCGCCAGCAGCGTGAGCGGCACGAAGAAAAGGAAGAGGGAAGCCAGCAGCGAACCGACGGCCAATGGAAATTGCAGGCAGGCGTAGGCGACCTTCGCCGTGAAGGGCACGGAGAAGGCGAGATACACGCCGGCCAACAGGATGCAGGTGTAGAGCCGGCGGAGGTTGGGCGAGCGGTCCACGAGCCAGCCGCCGAACCAGTAGCCCGCCGCCAGCGAGAGGAGTGTGACGGTGATCTGCGCCGTCCAGACGAAGTGCGACGTGCCGACGTAGGGCGAGAGGAGCTTCGCGCCGAGAATCTCGACGACGAGGATGGCCGCGCCGGTCGTGGCGGCGGTGCCGTAGAGAAAGCGGCGCAAGGCCGGTGAAAGCGCGGCGGGAGCGGGGGCGGCAGGTTTTGACACGCGCGCTTTCTACGGGGCCGACGGGCGGAGGGCAAGGCTGGCGCGGCGGCCAGGGGCCTGAATGTTTTTCCTACGCCTGCGTCCTAATCCGCGCGCCGCTAATTGGGCGCATCAACAAACAACACAACCCTGTAAGCATCATGAAGAAATTGTTCGCCCTGTTCGCCGCCACCCTCGTCGCCACCTCTGCCTTCGCGGGCGAGTTCCCTGACATCAGCATCGCCGACCTCAAGAAGGCCATCGCCGACAAGAAGGTCACCGTTGTGGACGTGATGGGCACCGGTTCCTACAAGGAGAAGCACGTCCCCGGCGCGATTGACTTCGCCGCTGTGAAGGCCGACTTCGCTAAGTCCCTTCCCGCCGACAAGAACGCCCTCGTCGTCGCCTACTGCGGCGGCCCGAGCTGCAAGGCCTATCAGGCTGCCGCCAACGCGGCTGAGAAGCTCGGCTACAAGAACATCAAGCACCTCTCCGCCGGCATCTCCGGCTGGGTGTCCGCCAACGAGAAGACCGAGAAGGCGAACTAAGCCCTAGCTGAAATCCTCCAGCGCCCCGTGCTCACGCGCGGGGCGCTTTTTGTTTTTGGGGGATGCCGGGGTTGACCCGACTGCCCTGGCTGCTTCGCGGCTGGGGCCAGCGGGCCGGGCCGGGGACTTGCAGTCGCCGTCCGTGGTCAACGGTGACACGAGTCGGCCCTGAGTCGCCGACCCTCAGCGCGGCGACTGGAAGTCGCCGGCACGGATTTCAGCCTTCCTTCCGATAGCTCGCCACGACCCACTCGCTCAGGAGTTTGTCCGGCGCGGCCACGGCGTCGGCGTCGAGGGTGAATTCCGTCCGTCCCGTATTGCCCGCGATGAGCTTGAGGCCGAACTGGAAGTCCTTGAACTTCTGCCCGCAGAGGTCGCGCACCGAGAGTTTCTTCTCCAAGGCCTCAGCGATGAGCGCGTCGGCAGCGGCGTCGGTGAAGCGCAGGGCGAGGTGGTGTTCCTTCTCGAAGCGCGCGCCGAACTCGTGGACGAGTTGGCGCATCACGACGGATTCCTCCTTCGCGTGGTCGGCGAGGAGTTGCTTCAGCGCAGCGGCGGGCTGGTCCACCAGCTCGCGCGTCACCACGAAGCGCTTCACGTGCGTGCTGGGTAGCTCGAACTTGAAGTCGCGCAAGGCGCGCTCGCTCACGGTCATCAGGCCGCGCGCACCGGTCTTCTCCTCGCTCGCGCGCTCGGCGATGCGCCGCAGACCGTCGTCGTGGAAGAGCACCTCGATGCCGTAGGCGGCGAAGTCCTGCTCGTATTGGCGGATGAGGCTGCCCTCGCTGGTCTTGAGGATGTGGAAGAGGTCGTCCACCGCGAGTGGCTGGCACACGACACGCACCGGCAGGCGACCGATGAACTCAGGCTCGAAACCGAAATCAATGAAGTCGCGCGTCTGCGCCTCATCGAGCACGCGCTCGCGGTCGGCGGTTGAGTTTGGCTTTGCTGCGAAGCCAATCGTTGCCTCGCGCAAGCGCTTGCGGACGAGCTTGTCCAGCCCATCGAACGCGCCGCTGACGACGAAGAGGATGTGCTTGGTGTTGATGGTGGCCGGGCCTTTCTTGCCGCCGCGCTGCGTCTCCATCATCGCCTGAATCTGCGCGGCCATGTCCTGCGGCGAACGCGCGGGCACCTCGGTTTCCTCCATGAGCTTGAGCAAGTTCGTCTGCACGCCGCGTCCACTTACGTCGCGGCCAGAGGCGTTGGTCGCACTGGCCAGCTTGTCGATCTCGTCGATGTAGATGATGCCGTGCTCGGCGCGAGCCACGTCGCCATCCGCGCGGCGCACTAGCTCGCGGACGATGTCCTCCACGTCGCCGCCCACGTAGCCGGTCTCGCTGAACTTGGTTGCGTCCGCCTTCACGAATGGCACGCCGATGAGGTCGGCCATGCTGCGGACGAGGTAGGTTTTCCCGACGCCAGTGGGGCCGAGGAGAATAATGTTTTGCTTCGTGTAGTTCGGCATCGCCTTGCCCGCGAGCGCGGCTTGCACGGCGTGGTAATGGTCGCAGAGCGCGACGCTGAGGACTTTCTTGGCCTCGTCCTGCTGGATGACGAAGCGGTCGAGGTGGGCTTTGACGTCGCGGGGTTTGCGGTTGAACTCGAAGACGGGGTTCGACCCGTCCGCTGGCGGCGACTCGGCGGTGGGGTCGAGGCCGGCCTGGGCATCGCCGGGGCCGGGCGAAGGCACATGGAGTTGGCGCATCAAGTCGTTGAGGCGGCGTTGGAACTCTTCGGGCGTCGGCTGGCTGCTGGCAAACACATCGCGCATGGCGAGACGCTGGCACTGAGCCTAGATTTTGGCCACAGATGAACACAGCTGGAACACAGATGCGGCGAGGAGGATTCAATAAGGAGAGCATGAGGGCAGCAAGTGGATGCCGTCCGGGCGCCTCTTCGCCGCTTCTCCTGCCCTCCTGCCTTCCTTATAAAAAGCCGCATCGCGTCCCATCTGTGTTTCATCTGTGTTCATCTGTGGCTAAAAATGAGATTGGCCCGCCGCTGAATTCAGCCCGGCACCTCCCGTCCACTTGGGCAACGCTTTTCACCGCATGAGCCAACCACTTTACAACTGCACCGGACTCGGTCGTCGCGACTTCCTCCAACTCGGCCTGGGCGCGACGGCGGGCCTTGGCTTCACCGACTTGCTCCGCCTGCGGGCCAACGCCGCCGAGGCCGCGAAGACCGCTGGCAAGCCCTCCGGCAAGCGCGTCAACATCATCATGATTTGGCAGGACGGCGGGCCGAGCCACTACGAGAGCTTCGACCCGAAGCCCGATGCGCCGTCCGAAATTCGCGGCGAGTTCAAGTCCATCAAGACGGCGGTGCCGGGCATCCACTTCTCTGAGTGCGTCCCCGAGTTGGCGAAGGTGGCGGACAAGTTCACCGTCCTGCGCTCGCTCGCGCACAAGGACCCAAACCACGGCGGCGGCAACCATTACCTGATGACCGGTGCGCCCACGCCCGTGCCCGTGGGCTGCGGCGCGTTCGTCACGTTTCATCCGTCCTTCGGCTCGGTCGTTTCCTTCAAACGCGGCGTGCAGAACGGCATCCCGCCCTACATGACCATGCCGAGTATGTCGCGCTCCGGCGGGCCGAACTTCCTCGGGGCCGAGCACGCGCCCTTCGTCGTGGGCGGCTCGCCGCAGAGCGCGGGCTTCAAGGTGCGCGACGTCGTGCTGCCGGCGGACATCAGCGAGGGCCGGGGCGTGACGCGGCAGGACTTGCGCAAGTCCCTCGATCGCCTCGCGCGCATCACGGACGCGGCGGCGGAAGACCCGACGGTGGGCTTCGACAAGTTTTACGAACAGGGCGTGGACCTCATCACCAGCCCGCAGGCGCAGGCGGCCTTCGACATTGGCAAGGAAGACCAGAAGACGCGCGACCTGTATGGCATGAACGACTTCGGCCAGCGCTGCCTGCTAGCGCGCCGGCTGGTCGAGAGCGGCGTGTCGTGGGTGACGGTCTATTCCGGCGGCTGGGACCATCACACGAAGATTTTTGAGACGCTCAAAGGCGCTCAGGGAAAGAATTTCGACCAAGGGGTCGCGGCGTTGATTGCGGACCTCGACCGGCGCGGCTCCTTAGAGCACACGCTGGTGCTGGCGCTCGGAGAATTTGGTCGGACGCCGAAGGTGAACAAAGATTCTGGCCGCGATCACTGGCCGTTCGCCATGAGCGTGCTTTGCGCCGGCGCGGGCGTGCCGCGCGGCACGGTCATCGGCGCGACGGACCCCAAGGGCTACTACGCGGCGGACAACGTGTATGCGCCCGAGGACTTCGCCACGACGCTCTATACCAAGCTGGGCATTGACGCGCACCAGGTGTTTCACACGAACACCGGTCGCCCGGCGCAGTTGGTGAACGGCGGTCGGCCCATCAAGGAACTCTTTGCCTGACGGACGAGCGCGGCTTGCCGCAGGCGTTGCCTCGCACTACGCTCCGAGCATGACGAAGTGGTTTTCTCTCCTCGCGGTGTCGCTGATTTCATTGGCCCTGCCGGACGGCCTACGAGCCGCCGAGGCCAAGCCTGAAGCCGGCGCGAAGAAGGTTTACGTCCTCCCCATCCGCGACGACATCATGCCTCCGCTCGTCTATGTCGTGCGGCGCGGCGTGAAGGAGGCGATGGAGGCTAAGGCCGACGTGCTCGTCCTCGACATGGAGACCAACGGCGGGCGCGTGGACGTGACCGAGGAAATCATCGGCATCATCGCCAAGTTCCCCGGCCAGACCGTGACCTTCGTGAACAAGAAGGCGTTCAGCGCCGGCGCGTTCATCTCCTTCGCCACGCAGAAGATTTACATGGCCCCGCAGAGCGTCATCGGCGCGGCGGCACCCATTATGGCTTCGCCCACGGGCGGCGCGCAGGAAATCGGCGGCACGATGGAGGTCAAGGCGTCCTCCGCCATCAGCGCACTGGTGCGAGCCAACGCGGAGAAGAACGGCCACAACCCCGCCGTCGCCGACGCGATGGTGAAGAAGACCACGGAACTCAAACTCGACGACAAGGTCATCAACGAGAAGGGCCAAATCCTGACGCTCACCGACCAGGAGGCCGCGCGCACCTACGGTAAGCCCGCCAAGCCGCTCCTCTCCGCCGGCACCGTCGAGAACCTCGAAGCGCTCCTCAAGCAGCTCGGCTTGGAGACCGTGCAGGTGAAGCGCATCGAGCCGAGCGGCATGGAGAAGCTGGCCTCGTGGGTCAATACCATCAGCCCGATTCTGCTCATCATCGGCATCGCCGGGATTTACATCGAGTTCAAGACGCCGGGCTTCGGCCTGCCGGGCATCATCGGCATCACGGCTTTCGCGATTTACTTCTTCGGCGGCTATGTCGCCGGCCTGACCGGGCTGGAGTGGGTGGCGGTATTCATCGTGGGCATCGCGCTCGTGGTGCTGGAGCTGTTCTTCTTTCCGGGGACGCTCGTGCTGGGCTTGGCTGGCTTCGGCCTCGTCGTCGTGTCGCTGGTGATGGCGATGGTGGACATCTATCCGGGCGCGCCCAGCCTGCCGACGCTACCTCAGTTGACTGTGCCACTGAACGACCTCGTGCTGGCGGCAGTGGGCGCGGTCCTAGTCATCTTGGTTCTCAGCCGCGTGCTGCCCAAGACCAGCCTCTACCCCGCGCTGGTCTCGCAAGGCGCGAGCGGCGTGTTGACCGAGGCGGCCTTGACCGCCGCGCATCAAAAGCATCTCGGCATGGTCGGCGTCGCTCTCTCGACGCTCCGGCCCGGCGGCAAAGCGCAGTTCGGCAACGAACTTCTGGACGTCGTCACCGAAGGCGACCTCATCGAGAAGGGCAGCCAAGTCCGCGTCATTGGCAGCAGCGGACACGAGGCCGTGGTCGAGGTGGTCTGACGGAGCGCGGCCTTCAGGCCGCTTCAACTCCCGAATCCCCAAGGCGGTTGGAATCTCGAGTGCTTCAGCCTCTCGCTGCGTGAAGCGGCCTGAAGGCCGCGCTCCTCTGCCCCGCCGCTTGCGCTCGCGCCGTCGCCTTCCTACGCTCCACCTCAATTCATCCACTCATGAAACTTCTACCCGCGCTCTTCTCCCTGCTCCTCGCCGTGTCTTCCGTCGCCCACGCCGCCGACGCCCAACCCGCCGTCCGCGCCCGCGTGGACGCCGAACTCCCGCGCCTCCTCGCGCTCTACCAGCATCTCCACGCCAATCCGGAAATCTCCTTCCAAGAAGTGAAGACCGCCGCGCGCGTCGCCGACGAGTTGAAGCAAGCCGGCTTCGACGTGACCACGCAGGTCGGTGGCCACGGCCTCGTCGGCGTGCTCAAGAACGGCCCCGGCCCCACCGTGCTCGTCCGCACCGACCTCGACGGCTTGCCGGTGCTGGAGGAAACCGGCCTGCCCTACGCCAGCAAGGCCCGCACGAAGGACGACAAGGGCAACGACGTGCCCACCATGCACGCCTGCGCCCACGACATTCACATGACCTCCTTCATCGGCACCGCGCGCGTGCTGGCGACGCTGCGCGACCGCTGGAGCGGCACGCTCGTCTTCATCGGCCAACCGGCGGAAGAGCGCGTCGGCGGCGCGAAGAAGATGCTAGCCGAGGGCCTTTACACGCGCTTTCCGCGGCCCGACTTCTGCCTCGCGCTGCACGCCGCGAGCGATTTACCCGCCGGCATGGTCGGCCACACCGAGGGCTTCGCGCTCGCGAACGCCGACACCGTGGACATCCTCGTGCGCGGCGTGAGCGGACACGGCGCGTGGCCGCACACGGCCAAGGACCCCATCGTCCTCTCCGCGCAAATCATCCTCGGCCTCCAGACCATCGTGAGCCGCGAGACTTCGCCGACCGACCCGGCGGTTGTCACCGTCGGCTCCATCCACGGCGGCACGAAGCACAACATCATCCCCGACGAAGTCCGCCTTCAGCTCACGCTCCGCAGCTACTCGGATGAAGTGCGGGAGAACTCCATCGCCGCGCTCAAGCGCATCGTGCGCGGCCAAGCGCTCGCCGCCGGTGTTCCCGAGAAGTTGATGCCCACCGTGGAAGTCTCCGACGAAGGCGCGAAGTCCACCTACAACGACCCCGCGCTCACCAAGCGCGTCATGGGCGGCATCGGCCGCTGGCTCGGCGACGGCAACCTCGTCGCGAAGAAACCCGTGATGGGCGCGGAAGACTTCGGCTTGTTCGGTCGCGTCGAGCCGCGGATTCCCATCTGCATCTTCTGGCTCGGCACCATCACAAAGGAATCCGTCACCGAAAGCATCAAGACCGGCAAGACGTTGCCCTCGCTCCACTCCAGCAAGTTCGCCCCCGTCCCCGAACCGACGCTCAAGACCGGCGTGACCGCGATGACGGCGGCGGTGCTCGAATTGGTCGGCAAGAAATGAGCCACAGATAAACACAGATGAAACACAGATTGAGAGACGGGAAACCGGCGGAGCAGACCTGATGCACTCCAATGTTGGGGCCATCTGTGTTTCATCTGTGTCAATCCGTGGCTAAAGATTCCGGCGGATTCCACCACACCTGCTTCCCCGCGTCTGCCACCAGCACACGCGCGGCGTTGTAGCCGCAGAGGCCGGTGATGTTGCCGCCGGGATGCGTCGCGCCGCCGCAGAGGTAGAGGCCGGGCAGCGGCGTGCGGTAGCTGCCCGCGCCGGGGAACGGGCGGTTCCAGCCGACCTGTCCGTTCGCAAACGAGCCGACCAACAAGTCGCCAGCGGTCATGTTCGGCAGCGTGCGCTCGGTGTCGAGGGCCGAGCGGGTGAAGGAGTCCAGCACGCTGCCCGCGAGGTTCGGCGCGAACTCCGTCCATGTCGCCAGCAGGTCGCGGCCGTGCGCGGCTTGGGCGGCGTCCCAGTTGCGCGCGTCGCCACGCAACTTGTAAGGCAGTTTCTCCCAGAGGAAGGCGACGTGCTGGCCGGGCGGCGCTTGCGTGGGGTCGAAGAGCGTCGGGCACGCGCCCCACGCCACGGGCGCGGGAATCTCGCCGCGCTCATGCGCCGCGACGATGTCGTGGAACTGCCCGAAGCGCTCCAGCCCGACGATGCACATGAACGCGCGGTCCAGCTCCGGTCGCTGCGCAGCGGCGGCCCAACGCGGAGGCTCGCGGAGCGCGACGTTCAGCGCGAAGAGCGGGGCGAGGAGGTTGTATTGGAAGCCAGTGGCGCGCGCGCGGACCTCGGCCGGCACGGCGTCGGGCGGGAGCAAGTCGAGGAAGGTCTGCTGCGGGTTCAGGCCGGACGCGATGAAGTCGGCGGTGAGCTGTTCGCCGGTGCCAAGTTCGACTCCGGCGGCACGACCGTTGCGGACGAGGATTTGCTTCAGCTCGACGCCGCAACGAATTTCCCCGCCGTGCTCGGTGATGTCCGCGACGAGGCCGCGCGCGAGGTTGCCGGAGCCGCCCACGCACATCTGCGCCTTCGCGGGCGAGGCGAGCAGCGCGGGGATGGCATGGCCGAAGCCGGGCTGGCGCAGGTCCACCTCGCGCAGGCCGTTGAAGAACAGCAGGCCCGCGCGGATAGCGTCGTGCTCGAAGTTCTGGGTGACGAATTCGAGCGGCGAGAGCGCGGAGACTTCGAGCAGGCGGCGGCTCAGCTTGCGTTGCGAGAGAAGCTCCTTCCGGCGCGTCGGCTCCAGCGGTGGCGACTGCGCTTCGAGCACGAGGATTTGCTCGACGATGGGGCGGAACTCCTCGGTCCAGCGGCGCAGGGCGTCGGCGTCCTTGCGTGAGAACTCGGCAAAGGACGCGGCGGTGCGCTCGAAGTCCGTCCACCATTCTAGCGCGCAGCCATCGCGCAGCAGCCTAGCGACGTTCAGCTCCGGCTCAAGGTAGCGCCATTCGGGATCATCCCGCCGAACTCATCGGGCCCGCTTTACTCGTGGGCCAATCACAGCCCCGCCATCGCGGAGTGCCCGAACGGCGATCTGCTCGCGGTGTGGTATTCGTGCGTGGACGAGGCGGGCACGGAGCTGAACAACCTGGTCACCCTAGCCAACTAACTTAACCAGCCTGAGGTGCGCGGCCTGCTCGGAGACCTGCTGGAGGTCTGGCGGCAAAAGGGCGTCACCACCACCCCGCAGGAGTTGGCGTGGTCGTTGAGGGCGGCCAGCCGGATGGACGAGATGCACTGGACCCGACAGACCTTGGAACTCATCTGGACCGAGCCGACCCCAGACTCCTCCACCCTGCGACGCACGGATCAGGCCCTGCTTGAACTCATCGAGTCTGCCCGCGCCGAACTCCTCATGCCGACCTTCGCGGCCTACTAGGTGCCAGTCATCTGTGAGGCCCTCCTGGCCGCCGTAGCGCGGGACGTGCAGGAGGTGCTCATCCTACAATCAGCCAAGGTCAGCGAGGGCAAGGTGACGTTCAAGCCCGGGGAGGCCTTTTCCATGCACTTGCTCCAACGGGTGGCGATCTACGCCTGGCCATTGGAGAAGCGGCACGTTGACGCCCAAGGTCGGCATGGTTCGCTCCACGCCAAGTGCGCCGTGGCTGACCAAGGTATGGCCTTTATTTCCAGTGCCAATCTGACTGAGTATGCGCTGAGCTTGAACATGGAGATGGGCATGCTGGTGAAGGGTAGCAGCCTGCCTCTTGAACTGGCAGCACCCCAGCGCGTCCTGACGCAGTGTGCGGCCAGCTAGTGCTTAATTGCATTGTTAAAAGATAGTATTTATCTTGTGTGGATGGCACGCACTGCCCCGCAAATTACCTGTGATCCGCAGGACCAGCAGGCGTTGGTAAAGCTCGCCGCCAGTCGAACCGAACCCAAGCAAGCCGTGGCACGGGTGCGCATTATTTTGGGCTGTCTGGCCGGCCAACGCGTGCAGGACATCGCTCTTCAATGCCGCACGCGTCCCAATGCCGTCATCAAGTGGCGTCAGCGTTTTGTGCAAGGCGGGTTGCCCGGATTGAGCGATGCGCCCAGGCCTGGAGCCAAGCCGGTTTATGGCGCGGAATTCCGCACTCGGGTGCTGGCGTTTTGGAGCTATCGCCGCCAGCGGGGCAAGCCGCCTGGGACGGGCCAGCGGTTGCCGCCAAACTCAACGGTTCCGTGCATGCCGTTTGGCGCGTGTTGCGCAAAGAGGAGATCTGCTTGCAGCGGCAACGTTCGTGGGGTGTCAGCACCGACAAGTAGTTTGCCGTCAAAGCGGCGGACATTGTCGGGCTGTATCTCAATCCCCCGGAGAATGCCTTGGTCATCAGTGTGGATGAAAAGCCAAGCATGCAGGCCTTGGAGCGGGCCCCCGGCTATGTGGAAACCGACAACGGCAAGATTGTGCGCGACTGCAAGAGCACCTACCAGCGGCACGGCACCTTGAATCTAGTTGCAGCCCTGCAAGTGAGCACCGGACTGATCCAGACCAACCCCACGGTCCTGAAACGACGGGAGGAGTTCCTGCACTTTATGGATCAGATTGTTGCGGAAACGCCCGCCGACCGGGAGGTGCATATGATTTTGGATAACTACTGCACCCACAAGAAGTGCGACGCCTGGCTGGCCGCGCATCCCCAGGTCCATTTCCACTTCACCCCGACCTCGGCCAGTTGGCTCAATCAAGTTGAAATCTGGTTCGGCAGCCTGACGCGCCAGGCGCTGCGCGGAGCCAGTTTCAGGAACGTCACGGAGTTACGCCAGGCCATCGAGGCGTTCATCGCCGCTTACAATCCGAAGGTCAAACCCTTCAAATGGCGCAAGCGCGAGGTCAAAGGATCGCAGTTGCGCAATACTATCGTCAACCTTTGCAGTTAAGCAGGTTTTTGAAAAACAGGTGATTTCCAAGGCTGCGACCTCCGTTTTGTGATTTGCCATGCTCCTGTGGCGGGGTGTCGGACTCGGGTTTCACCGTTTCCAGACACACCGCAGATTCCGGCCTCCCGCTTAGGCGGTCGCCAGGATCGTCGGTCGCGGCGGACTGCATCCCCTGCTCCCAGTCTTCGAGGCACGGCACTCGGACCTCGGCATGGCGCGCATACGCACGATGCACCGCATTGGCTCGGCCGCCGACGAGAGCAGCATGGCAACAGGCGGTGGCGCAGCAGCGGAGCCAGTGAAGGACCCACGGAAAGCCGGAGGCGGGAAAACCGGACGCCGGTTTGATGAGGGGCAGGTGTGCGGAGCCGAGCGATGACAACTCCGGGCTTCAGCTCGACCTCCTGCACCTGCCTACTCTACTGAAAGCTACATGACAGTGCTGTGAACAAAGCTGTCGTGGTGCGATCAAAAGGAGAATAATGATCGAGTCGCTTGTCCCCAACGCAGGGCCGTGTAGTCTTTCGGGTTGCTTCAGCGGAGGATAGGG
>JAYTIO010000446.1:0-5049 GCA_043731805.1 Pedosphaera sp.
GGAGCCGGTGCGCGGGTCGTCGAGCCGGCGCGGTTCGCAGGCGTTGCGCGAACTGGTGTCCGCCGGCGAACGGGGCCGCGACCTGGCCATCACGCCAGACGGCCCGCGCGGGCCGTGCTACGTGGTGCAGGAAGGCATCGTCTCGCTCGCGCAGCTCACCGGGATGGCGATTGTCCCGGCGTCCTTCCACCTGAGCTACAAGTGGCAGTTGAAGACTTGGGACCGCTTCCAAGTGCCGCTGCCCTTCGCGCGCTGTGAAGTTCACCTCGGCGAGCCGGTGCGCATTCCGCGCGAGGCGAGCGGCGAGGAACGGGAGCGGCTGCGCGCGGAGCTGGAGGCGCGGATGAAGGCGATTACGATTGATTGAGCGGGCCAGTTCCTCAGGAAACTGCTTGCTGGATACTGAACACTGAACACGGAACACTTTTCCCGCCGATGACCTTGCCCATCCAACTCATCTCAACCGACTTCGACGGGACGCTGCACGCGGACCACGAGGTGCCGCCCGTGCCGGAGCGTTTGCAGGAACTCATCGGTGACTTGCAGGGACGCGGCGCGAAGTGGGTCATCAACACCGGGCGGGATCTCTCCAGCCTGATGGAGGGGCTGGGCCGCGCGCACCTGAGCATCCAGCCCGACTGGCTCGTGACGGTGGAGCGGGAGATTTACTTTCGCGAAGGCCCGCGCTTCTTCCCGCTGCAGCCGTGGAACGGCGATTGCGAGGGCGCGCACCGGGAGCTGTTCAAGGCGGTGGAGAAAGACCTGCCGCGCCTCTTCCAGTGGGTCAACGGCCGCTTCCGGGCCTCGGTCTATTCGGATGTCTATTCGCCCTTCTGCCTGATCGCCGGCACCAACGCGGACGCGGACGACATCGAGGCGCACTTGAAGGACTATTGCGAGTCCGTGCCGAACCTCACGGTGGTGCGCAACGACGTGTATGCGCGTTTCAGCCACACCGCTTACAGCAAGGGCACGGCGCTGGCGGAGATCACGCGTCAACTCGGCCTCACGCGGGAATGCGTCTTCGCGGCGGGCGACCACTTCAACGACCTGCCGATGCTGCGCGATGAACACGCGTGCTGGCTGGTCGCGCCGGCCAACGCCATCCAGCCGGTGAAAGAAGCTGTCTGGCGCGAAGGCGGCTACGTGAGCGACCGCCTCTGGGGCCACGGCGTAGCGGACGGACTGGAAGCGGCGATGAAGGAAGCGGGGCTGCTGTAAAAGCGGGTCCGCCCGCCGGCTACGAACCGCGATGAGTTGCCCTCCCCCCATGATCACAGACGCAACCCGATCCTCGCGTCCGTGGGACGCGATCAAAATCCTCGCGCTGCTCAGTGCGTTCCTGATGCCCACGGGCACCCTCGCCTCGGCCGCCGCCCCGGGGCTGGCTGTGCCCGCACCACCTGGTTCAACGCCGTTCGCCCCTTCAGCGGAGCGGCCCATCGGCTGACGAGGGGACGGCTCGGGACGTTATCCCGGGGCGACGCCGCCGACGGCGTGGCAGCGCACGACGAACGGCAGCGGTTACGCGGCCCCGGGCATTGTCTGGCTGGCCCCGTTGCCGAACTCGAGCGCCGGCATCCCGATCGTGGTGGGTGACCGAATCTTCCTCACGTCGGAAGTCAGCGACCGGGTTTGCCTGGACAAGCAGACCGGGCGCGTCCTCTGGCTGCGCTCCAGCCCCGAGTTCGAAGCGTTGAGCGAGGCGGACCGGAGAACGAACTCCGCCTACGCGGAGAAGCTGGCCCCGCTGGCGGCGGAGTTGGGGCGGGCCAACCCCGAGGCGGCCGAGGCGCTCAACGCTCGGCTGGCCGCCGCCATGACCGATGCGTCACGCCCGCTGGAGCCGGTGCGCAAGGGCAAGCGCAAGCGCTAGCTCGAGAAGCAAATCAGCGACCAGCAGCTCGCCAGCGACAAGAAAGCGTTCGCGCGCTACTGGGGCCAGGCGGTCTTCGGTTTCGCCGGCCAGACGCCGACCAGCGCCGGCAAACACATTTGCGTCTTCTGCACCACCGGCGTTGCCGCGTGCTACGACCGCGACGGCAACCGCCAATGGATCACACGCGGCAGCGGCGGCGGCAGCGAGCACGGCAACTTCGCCAGCCCCTTGCTGGTCGGCCACAAGCTCGTCCTCCAGCCCGGTCGCGAATATCGCGAGGTCGCACGGAGCTTTTTGGCCGGAGCCAAGGACGGCAAGGAGCAGGCGCAACTGCTCGCCTCACCCATCTTCGAAGGCGCGCGGATGTATTACCGCACGCCCGGCCACCGCTGCTGCATCGGCGAGAAGTGATGCGACCTGCGAGCTCCGGCTGTTTGTCGCCGGAGCGTTTTGCCGGGGCGGCCGGCGACCTGGGCGGCGCAGCTCCCCGGCCTCGGCCGCAGCCCGATTGAGTCAACGCATGGTTTCCACCAACCATTTCACCCCGCCCATGGCGAGACGCCGCTTGAGTCAATTTGCTGTCCGCGAGTCATTCCCTCGCTTGCCATGCCGGGCGCGAGTGACTTAGTTTCCTCGGCGAATGCAAGCTGGCAATACGACGCGACGCACCTCCCTCTGGCCGATCTACTCTCGGTCGTTCCTCCTGCCCCTGCTCCACGCCCTGTGTTCCGGCACGCTGGCGGCTGCCCCGGCACCGTCCGGCGGGAGCCTCTGGGTGCCACAGGGTTCAGCGCCTACGCGTAACGGCCAGGTGGAAGGCATCTTCAACGGCGAGGTCGTCGGTTGCATCCACGCCGTCGCGCCGCATCCGAGCAATCCCAATATTCTCTTCCTCGGCGGGGTCAACGGCGGCGTCTGGCGCACGCTCAACGCCACCGCCGCCAGCCCGACTTGGGTGCCGCTCACTGACTCGTTGGGTTCGCTCTCCATCAGTTCCATCGAGTTCGACCCGACGGATCCAACGCGCAACACCTTGGTCGCGGGCGTGGGCCGCTACAGCAGCTTCTCCGGAGAAGGCGGCGCCCGGACTGGCATCCTGCGGACCACCGACGCCGGCAACACTTGGACGACGTTGAACGGCGGCGGCGTCCTCACCGGGGTCAACATCAGCGGCGTGGCCGCGCGCGGCAGTGTCATCGTGGTCTCGGCGGACAACGGCACCACCCAGGGTATCTTGCGCAGCACGGACACGGGGGCGACCTTCAGCCTCGTCGCGGGCGGCCCCACCGGTCTGTCCGCCGGCGTGGCGCGCACGCTGGCGGGGGATCCCAACAACAGCGCGGCCCTCTACACCGGGATCTACCGCTCCGGGGCCGGGACCAACGGCATTTTTGCCTCCACCGACACGGGCGCGTCGTGGTCCAAAGTGAGCAATGCTGCGATGGACGCGTTGCTCAACAACACGACTGGCAACATCAAAATCAGCCCGGGGCCAGCCGGGGTGCTTTATGTGGGGATCGTCACCAACGGCGACCTCGGCGGTATTTTCCGCTCGCCAGACAACGGCACCACTTGGACCGCGATGGATTTCCCGACGACGCAGGAAACCAACGCGGTCGCGAGCGGCCCGATGGGCCTCCATCCCGGCGGCCAAGGTGATATTCACTTCGGGTTGGTGGCCGATCCGGTGGCGACGAACCTGGTTTACGTCACCGGCGACCGCCAGCCGATTGGCTTCAACGACCTCGGCTCGTTCCCCAACTCAATCGGTGCGAACGACTACAGCTCCCGCGCGTTCCGTGGGGACGCCTCGCGGGCCGCCGGCAGCCAGTGGGTCCATCTCACGCACTCCAATTCCAGCGGCCCGGCGGGCGGTGGCACGGCGAATAACAGCGCCCCACACGCTGACTCCCGTGGCATGGTCTTTGACTCCGCTGGCACGCTCATCGAGTTCGACGACGGTGGCATTTACCGGCGCACCCGCCCGACGAACAACACCGGCGACTGGTTTTCGATCATCGGCACCCTGCAGACCGGCGAGTTCCACTCCATCGCCTACGACAGTGTCAACCATGTGTTGATCGCCGGGGCGCAGGACAACGGCACGTCGCGCCAGAACTCGGCGAACAATCCGGTTTGGACCGCTCTGACCACGGGGGATGGCGGTGATGTCGTGGTGGACACGGTGAGTGCGCCCGGCTTTGCCGTTGTTTATTCGAGCTTCCAAAACCTTGGGGGTTTCGCACGGCGCACGTTTAACTCCAGCGGCACGCTGGTCAACAACGTGCAGGTGGGGTTGAGCGAATTGCCGGGAAGCGCGCTGCTGCGACCCCAATTCCTCACCCCGCTGCGCCTGAACGCGGTGAACCCCCAACGCCTGGCCATCGCTGGATTCAACGCCGTGTATGAATCCATGAATCAGGGCGACAACATCCGGGAGATCGGCCCCGGCGTGACCGGGAACGGCATGACCTACGGTGGCACCGCTGGCGGCCTGGCGAACCCAGAAGTCCTCTACGTCGCCGCCGATACCGGCGTGTATTTCCGCACCAACGCGGCCGGGGCCCTGGCCCTCACGCCCGCCAACATCCCCGGCCGGCTCGCGCTGGATGTCTCCACGGACCCGGCCAACTGGCACAACGTCTTCGTGATCAATGCCACCAGCGTGTTCCAAAGCGGCAATGCCGGCGCGTCGTGGACCAACATCACCGGCAGCCTGACCGGCGTGGGCGCCCTGCGGTGCGTCCGCCACGGACCCGCCGCGCTGGGCTCACCGCTATTGGTGGGCACTGACCTCGGCGTTTACGTCGCCACTGGACCCAGCTACACCAACTGGAGCGAGGTGGGCACCAACCTGCCCAATGCACCGGTCTTCGACATGGAATACAATCTGGCCGACGATGTCCTCGTGGTGGGCACGTTCGGTCGTGGCGCGTGGCTGGTGCCGGTCGCCAGCAGTCAAGTCTTCGGCCAAGCCGGCGTGCTGGCGCGGCCGAACTTCACCTTGCAACCGCGCAGTCGCACCGTCACCCAAGGTTCCACCGTCACGTTCAGCGTCGCCATCTCGGCGAAGGCCGCCCAGCCGATTGGCTACCAATGGCGCTTCAACGGCAGCGATATTGACGCCGCCGTCAGCCCGGTGCTGATCCTGACCAACGCGCAGACCGCCA
>JAYTIO010000447.1:0-2396 GCA_043731805.1 Pedosphaera sp.
CCACGCTCACCCCGCCGCCGCCGCTCAAGAAGTTCGACACGACGTGGGTGGACGATGACTTCCCGGTCGGCGCGAAGGTGGAAGCCAGCGGAGCCGTGACCACCGCGCAGTGGGTTACGGAAAAGGACGGCAAGGTGCTCGCCGGCAAGCGCGCGTTGAAACGCAGCGACAAGGGCCTCGCGCAGGACTTCTTCTCCGACCTCAAGACGCCGCTCACCATCCCGCCGAACGGCAAGGTGTTCCTCAATGTGTTCCTCGACCCGCAGAACGCGCCGAAGTCCGTGATGCTCCAGTTCAACACCGGCGAGTGGTCGCACCGCGCGGTGTGGGGCGACATCAACGCCATCGACTTCGGCAAGAAGGACACGAACGAGCGCAAGCGCCTCGGCGACCTCCCGAAACTCGGCGAGTGGGTGAAGCTGGAGTTCGCCGCGTCGCAGCTTGGCTTCAAGGCCGGCGACAAAATCAAAGGCCTCGCCTTCACGCTCTTCGGCGGCACGGTGACGTGGGACAAGGTCGGCGTGACCGGCGAAAGCAACCCGTCGAAAGACCCGCTGGAGTCACTCGCAGTCTGGCTCAAGGAGAACCAAGGCAAGACCGTGGCGACGTTCCCCGACGAAGTGAAACGCCTCTTCCGCTCCGTGAAGCCCGAGGACCGCAAGCCCACCGAAAACAAGAGCCTGCACGACTACTATTTCGAGTTCGTCTGCAACACGACGCGGCCTGTATTCGACAAGGTCCACGCGGAGAAAGACCCGATTGCCAAGGCCCGCGACGACTTCGACAAGGCCATCCCTTCCACCTTCATCTGGAAGGACCTCGAGAAGCCGCGCGACAGCTTCGTCATGGTGCGCGGCCAATACAACAAGCCCGGCCAGCAGGTCTGGCCGAACGTCCCCACCGTGCTGCCGCCGTTGCCGCAGACCGAGACGACCAACCGCCTCGCGTTCGCGAAGTGGCTCGTCAGCCCACAGCACCCGCTCACCGCACGCGTGGCGGCGAACCGTTTCTGGCAGCAGCTTTTCGGCACCGGGCTCGTGAAGTCTTCCTCCGACTTCGGCGCACAGGGCGAAGCCCCGTCGCATCCCGAGCTGCTCGACTCGCTGGCCGTGACGTTCCGTGAGCAGGGCTGGGACATGAAGCAGTTCGTGAAGCTGCTCGTGACCTCCGCGACCTACCGGCAGGACTCGAAGGCCACGCCGCAGAAGATTGCCGCCGACCCGGAGAACCGTTTCTACTCACGCGGCCCGCGCTTCCGCCTCGACGCCGAGCAAGTCCGCGACAACGCGCTCGCCGTGAGCGGCCTGCTCGTTCCGACCCTCGGCGGCAAGGGCGTGCGCACCTACCAACCCGACAACATCTGGGAGCCGGTGGCCTACTCCGGCAGCAACACCAAGACCTACAAGCGCGACGAGGGTGACGCGCTCTGGCGGCGCAGCCTCTACACCTTCATCAAGCGCACCGCGCCCGCGCCGAGCATGACGACCTTCGACGCGCCGAGCCGCGAGCAGTCCTGCGCACGCCGCGAGCGCAGCAACACGCCGCTCCAGGCGCTCGTGCTGATGAACGACATCCAGCACTTCGAGGCCGCGCGCGCCTTCGCCCAGCGCATCCTCAAGGAAGGCGGCAGCCACGTCGAAGCCCGCCTCGCCTACGGCTTCCGCCTCGCCACCGCCCGCCCGCCCACGAAGGCCGAGACCGCCGTCCTCTCCAACACGCTCTTCACCCAGTGGGCCAAATACCAGGGCCGCACCGACGCCGCGAAGAAAGCCATCACCTTCGGCGAGTCGAAGCCCGACGCATCCCTCGACCCAAGCGAGCTGGCCGCCTACACGATGGTGGCTAATCTCATCCTGAACCTCGACGAAGTCGTCACCAAGAATTAGCCACGGATGAAACACGGATTAAACACGGATAGGGAAAGCAGCAAACTGGGAACGAGGGTTTGCCGTGCTACCTCCTGCCTTCCTGCTCTGCTTATGGATTCCCTGCTGTCCCCGTCCGTGTTTGTTCCGTCTTCAATCTGTGGCTAAAAATCCTTCCCCATGAACCCGCTAAACGAATTCCTCCTCCAACAGAACCGCCGCCAGTTCTTCCGCGCCGCCGGCTTGAGCGCCGGTTCGCTCGCGATGGCCGCGATGATGCGCGACGCCGCCGGTGCGCCGACCAAGTCCAGCGGCCCTCGCGTCCATCCCGCAGTCTCCGGCCTGCCGCACTTCGCGCCGAAGGCGAAGCGGCTAATCTACCTGCACCTGAACGGCGGGCCGTCGCAGATTGACACGCTGGATTACAAGCCCCAGCTCGAGGCGCACTTCGACAAGGATTTGCCCGAGTCCGTCCGCAAGGGCCAGCGCATCACCACGATGACCAGCGGCCAGGCGCGGCTGCCGGTCGCG
>JAYTIO010000448.1:0-3010 GCA_043731805.1 Pedosphaera sp.
CTGGAAATCCCCCATCGTCAAATTCTTCTCCGAGGCTGAGAAGGCCGCGCTCAAGACCAAGCTCGCCATCGAGGAAGGCGACTTGATTCTCTTCGCCGCCGACCAGTGGCTCAACGCCTGTGAAATCCTCGGCAAAATCCGCCTCTACTGCGCCGACGTGCTCAAGACCCAGGGCAAGCTCGTCATCGACCCGAAGCAATTCAATTTCCTCTGGGTCATCGAATTCCCCCTGCTCGGCTTCGACCGTGAGCTGAACCGCTGGTATTCCAGCCACCACCCCTTCACCGCGCCCGTGACCGAAGACATCCCGCTCCTCAAGACCGACCCGAAGAAAGTGCGCGGCCAGCACTACGACATCGTCGTCAACGGCGTGGAACTCGGCGGCGGCAGCATCCGCATCCACCAACCCGCCGTGCAGAAGACCATCTTCGAGGAACTCCTGGCGATTCCCCCCGACGAAACCCAACTCCGCTTCGGCTACCTGCTGGAAGCCTTCAAGTATGGCGCGCCCCCGCACGGCGGCATCGCGCTGGGCTTCGACCGCCTCATCGCCATCCTCTGCAACACGCCGAGCATCCGCGACGTCATCGCCTTCCCGAAGACCGCCAAGGGCGTCTGCCTGATGACCCACTCCCCCTCCGCCGTCTCCGCGCGGCAGTTGAAAGACTTGCACCTCGAGGTGAAGGCAGCGGTGAAGAAGGAACCAATCCCCGGCGCGGCCTAACGCGCCAGCCAGCCGCGCGCGGCTCCCCTCGCCCTCGGAGGGAGAGGGATAGGGTGAGAGTGAAGTGAAGCTTTCTGACAATCAGCCTCCACCACCCACCTTACGACCTCAACCATCCACCTTAAGCAGTCATTGACCCGCGCAAGAGCCGTGACCACTGACCTTAAAGGACAAACCAGCACGCAAATCCAGTGAACAGTGACATTAAAGGCGCATCCAGTTGAGTTTAGCGAGTGACCAGTGCCAAGTTGGCACAGTTGGGCGACTTTCGGCTATCTACGGGTCACTCTGACCAATTTACAGTCCAAACCATGCCCTTCACGGACTGCCAGACCTTCCGATTTATAAGGAGAGCAGGAGAGCAGGAGGAAGCAATGCAGACGCGAGCTGGCTTTCCCCCTCCTGCCCTCCTGCCCTCCTGATAAAAAACCTCCTCGGAGTGAGGGGGAGGGGGAAGGGCTGCGTTGCCCCGTTGCGCACACACACAATCAGGCCCGAACCTATTGCGGGTCCGGCAGGCCCAGCCATGCCAAAGGAAGTGACCCGAACCGATAGTGGCAATTCACACTGTGGCTGTAATCGAGGACAGCCTTGTAGGCGGGGGGGCGAGGCGTAAAGGGCGCGTGGCTGGCGCGGTTTGGTGGGTCTTGGCACCGCAGGATCAATTGATCAGAGGGCCGACGCGGATCAAAGCTTCATCTTGGCGGAGGGACGAGGGTTGCCCCATGCTGGCGCGTGTGATGACAGGTGATTCTCATTTCAAAGGCTGGGCCAAACCCGGCCCGGTGCCGCCGGGCTTGAGCGCCGGCCTGACCGCCGCGCCGGACGAGACGCTGGACGCCATCAGCGGGCACTTCCGTCTGTTCCAACTGCGCGCCGGCCACCGCTTCTCGACGGACGACATCCTCACCGCGTGGTATGGCACGAGTTGGTGTCCCACGGCGCGGACGGCGCTGGACCTCGGCAGTGGCATCGGGACGGTGGGGATGATCGTGGCGTGGCGGTTGCCCGGCGCGCGGCTGGTGACGGTGGAGGCGCAGGCGGCGAGCGTGGCGCTGGCGAGGAAGTCGGCGCGGTTCAATGGCGTGGAGGACCGCTACGAGATTCGCGAGGGGGACTTTCGTGATGCGGGCGGGTTGCGCGGGGAGGAGCAGTTCGACCTCATCACGGGCAGCCCGCCCTACTTTCCACCCGGCACCGGCGTGGAGAGCGAGCATCCGCAGAAGCTCGCGTGTCGCTTCGAGTTGCGCGGGACGGTGGCGGACTATTGCAGCACGGCGGCCAAGCATCTCGCGCCCGGTGGGTTCTTCGCGTGCGTCTTTCCCTTCGAGCCAGCCCAGATGGCGCGGGTGGAGGCGGGGGCGCGGGAGGCTGGCCTGGTCATCGTGCGGCGGCGACCGGTGGTGTTCCGCGAGGGGGACGCGCCGCTGATTGGTTTGTTCGGGATGATGCGCGCGACGGACCTGCCGGAGTGGTTTCGCGGGCAGTCGTGGACAGAGCCGGACCTCATCATCCGCACGCGGGAAGGGAAGATTCATCCCGAATACTCGGCGGTGAAGCTGGCCATCGGCTTTCCGCCTTGAGCGGAAGGCCGGCCTCTTTCTTGCCGCGAAAGGGCACAAAGAGCGCAAAGAGTTTGGCTGGCTGGCGCTTCGGCGGCGCGCTTGCTTTGCGTTCTCTGCGCCCTTTCGCGGCAAAGACAATTTAAGTTCCCACCCAGCTCTCACTGCCCAAAGCACAGCAGCCGCTTTTCCGTCCGCAGGTAGATTCTGCCGTCCACAATCGCCGGCGTGGACATGACGGTCTCGCCCATTTCATTTTGGGCCAGCACTTCGGGCGCGCTGCTGCCGTTGAAGACGGTCACGGTGCCTTTCTGCGAGATGGCGAGGACGTTTCCGTCCGCCGCCGCGAGGCTCGCGTAGTAATCGCCCAGCGCGCCGAGGCGCTCGTCGCGGTAGAGGACCTCGCCGGTCTTGGCGTTGTAACAGGTCGCCATGCCGCCGCTGCGGACGGTGTAGAGGCGGCCCTGATAGTAGAGCGGCGAGGCCACGTAAGGCAGGCTGCGGTTGTGTTTCCACACGACGTGCGTGTCGGTGATGTCGCCGCGCCCGCCGGGTTTGATGGCGAAGAGGGCGTTCTCCGCCTGCACGAACTGGTCGGCCATGCCCAGATATTCCGCCTTGGTCACGAAGCCGTCCTTGTCCAAATCGAACTGGGTGAAACGGTCCTTGAAGGGGCCGGGGGGGAACTCGTCCTTCGCGAGTTTGCCGTCGTGGTTCTTGTCGT
>JAYTIO010000449.1:0-5870 GCA_043731805.1 Pedosphaera sp.
CCAAGATGCGGGCCGCGCATCAGGCTCGCTGGGCAGCGAAGAAGGGCACCGTGGCAGTGAAGGCGGCGGTCGAAGCTGCTCCCAAGGCCGAGCCGAAGCCGAAGCGGAAGATCAGCCCCGAGGCGAAGGCCCGGATGGTTGCCGGGGCGAAGAAGCGCTGGGCGAACAGCAAGTCGGGTGCTGCCCCGGCTCCCGCCCCCGCTCCCAAGCAGAAGCGGAAGCTGAGCGCGGAGGGCCGGGCCAACATCGTCGCGGCCACCAAGGCCCGGTGGGCGAAGGCCGCGAAGTAACCCGTCCGCCCATGAGAACCCTGTGGGGCACGGTGCTGCGCGGCAGTGCAGTTCGGCCAAGACTTGGCTTTCCCCATGATTGAGGTTTGGAGCGTTGGGGTTTCCGGGCGTGGCACCTTGTTCGTCGCCGCGCTCTGGGTTGGGATCTTGGTCACGGCCTCAGGCCTCCCTGCCGCTGACTGGCCGCAATGGCGCGGTCCGGACGAGAACGGCATCACCACCGAGCGCCTGCCCGACAAGCCCGGCTTCGACAACGTCGTCTGGCGCAAGCAGGTCGGCACGGGCTTCTCCTCGGTGGTGGCGGCGGAGGGCCGACTGTTCACGATGGGGCATCGCGGACCGAAGGTGGGCGGGAACGAAACCGTCTGGTGCCTTGCTCCGGAGAGCGGCGAGGAGCTGTGGTCGCACTCGTATCCCGCGCCGTTGCTGGACCGCTTTTACGAAGGCGGACCCGGAGCCACGCCGACCGTGCGCCAGGGCCGCGTGTTCTCTTACAGCAAGCACGGGCGGCTGCACTGCTACGAGGCGAAGACCGGGAAACTGCTGTGGCAGCGCGATATGCTGGCCGCAGCGGGCCTGACGGAGCCGCCCGAGTGGGGCTTTGCCTGCTCGCCCTACCTGCTCAACGAGGAGACGCTCGTCATCGAGGCGGGGGCAACCTTCGCGCTGGAGGCAGCGACGGGCAAGGTGCGGTGGCAGGGCGAGCGCTTCACCCCGGCGTATGGCACGCCGAAGGCGTTTGCGGTGGACGGACGCAAGCTGCTGGCGGTGATGAAGACCGAGGGGTTGGCGGTGCTGGACGCGGGCAACGGTAAGACGGTGGCCACGGCAGAGTGGAAGACCGCCTTTGACACAACGGCCACGACGCCGATCGTGCAAGGCAGCCGGATTTTCATCTCCACGGGCTATGACCGAGGTTGCGCGTTGTTCGAGCTGGCCGGAAACCAACTGCGGAAGGTCTACGAAAACAAGCGCATGGCCAATCACATGAACAACAGCGTGCTGCTGGACGGCCATCTGTATGGGTTCGATGGCACGGCGCACCGGGGACGCCCGACAGAGTTCGTCTGTCTGGCGTTGGCCACCGGCACGGAGAAGTGGCGCGTGCCCGCCAGCGAGGCGCTGGGCTGCGGGTCGGTGATGGCGACGGCGGGTGGCACGTTGTTGATTCTCAGTGAGCGCGGTGAGTTGGTGGCGGCGCCAGCCTCCCCGGCGGGTTTCAAGACGAGCGCCCGCGCCTCGGTGCTCGGGGGCCGATGCTGGACGATTCCTGTGCTTTCCCACGGTCGTGTTTACTGCCGCAATTCCCGGGGCGATCTAGTGTGCGTGCAGCCCACGGCACAGTAGCCGGGCGTCCAGAAACGGATGGCACCGGGGAGGAACCGCTGCTAGAACCAAACTGATGGCTGACCTGTTTCCAGACCAGCAACTGAGTTTCAAAGCAAAGCTGCAAGCCGCAGTCCAGAGCCTTGCTGCGGAGGGAATCTTCATCGGCACAAGCTCCTGGAAATACGCCGGCTGGACGGGACTGATCTACGACGAGCAGCGCTACCGTTATCGCGGCAAGTTCGCCGAGGCGCGGTTCGAACGGACCTGCTTGGCCGAGTATGCCGAGGTGTTCAAGACAGTCTGCGTGGACGCCGCCTACTACCAGTGCCCCTCCGAGAAGTATGTCGCGGGCCTCGCCGCGCAGGTGCCCGACGATTTCCGGTTCACGTTCAAGGTCACCGACGACAGCACGCCATCGGGAGCGAAACGAGCACGTTGTGGCGTCGAGATCCATCCGCCAGACCTAGCAGGCTTCAACCGCCAGCGGAGGAAACCAGAACGAAGGTTGACGCGCCTCCAATCAGGCTCAGAATCAGTTCCCAGAACCAACAGAAAATACCTATCAGTTGAAGCCTCTAAATAACGCGGTGCTGATTATGCTCGGAAGCGCATGGGCGATTCTGGCAGCCAGTGGGCAGGAGACTCCGATCTCTTTGGAAACGGCCAAAGAGCTGGGCCGCGTAAGTTCCAGATTTTTGCAAGAGACCAGGGAGGTTGCGAGAGCCTCCGGTATCATTCCAAAGGCGAACCTGGCTTTCTTTCAAAAATCGGTGGGGCCGATCCTGAAAAAGAGCTGCCTGGCCTGTCATGGTCCCGAAAAGTCCAAGGGCAGACTGCGCATCGACCAACTGAATCCCGACCTGGTGGCCGGCCCGGACGTGGAGCGCTGGCGCGAGGTGTTCAACGCCCTCAGCAAGTCAGAGATGCCCCCCAAGGACGAACCGGATTATGCACTCGCGGATGCGGACCGCGGACGCATCGTTGACTGGCTCAGCGGGGAACTGAACACGGCGTCCCTCGTGCGTCGCAACAGCGGGCAGCATTCGTCATTTCGCCGGCTGACGAATTACGAATACAACTACGCCCTGCAGGACTTGCTTGGTCTACCCCATGCCATCGCGAACAAGCTGCCCCCGGAAACCGCGTCGGACGACGGTTTCAAGAACAGCTCGGAACTGCTGCAGATGTCGGCCATGCAGTTTGAGACCTATCGTGAGCTCGGACTGAAGGCCCTCAAGCGAGCCACGGTGAGCGGGGAGCGTCCACCCGCTGTCACTTACATCATCTCGATGCAGGAGGAGATGGCCAAGGCGGCGTCCGGAAAGGAGGCCAAGGCGTCCGATAAGAAATCGAAGGCCAAGAAGGCCAGGAATCAGCAGCAGTTATTTAACCGGGAGACCGGCGAGAGCATCCCGTTTCCTGCCGGAAAGTCGCTGCCCCGGGCGGAGGCGGTGGCCGGACAAAATCCCGCTGTTTCTCCGGTGGTGCTGGTGCTTCCCCGGGCCAGCGAGGTGAAGCTGGATCTGGATCGCTTTCTGCCCGACGAAGGCACCATGCGCGTTCGCATTCGCGCCGGTCGCTCGACGATGAACCCGGACGAATATGCGAGCCTGCGTCTGATGCTCAGCGCCCACACCAGCAACAACGCCGAATTCTCGCAGGTGGTCAGCGAGCACGACATCCCGGTTACGGCAACGGCCGACAATCCCCAGTTCATTGAATTCGACATCCCCTTGGGCGATATCCAGCGAAACCCGTTCCGCAAGCTCACCACCACGTTCCCCCGGCGCGATGAGTTCCTGCACATTCTTAATGTCTCGAATGCAACCGGCGGCGAAGAACCGCTCCAGATTCTGATCGACCGCATCGAAATCGTCGCTCCGTTTTACGAGCAATGGCCCCCGAAGACGCACACTGACATCTTCGTTGCGAGCAACCACAAGAGTGACGAACAGATCTATGGCCGCGAGGTGCTGAACCGATTCTTAAAACGCGTCTGGCGGCGCCCGGTCACCGCCCCGGAAGTCAACCAGTTCATGGCCCTGTTTGCGAAGTATCGGCCGGGGTTCCCGACGTTCGAAGAGGCCATGGTGGAAGTGCTGGCGACGGCGCTGGCCACCCCGGAGTTCCTCTACCTGACGCAAAGAGTGGAGGCCAGCGAGCCCAAGGGATTCCTCGCTCCGCTGCGGTCCTTCCTCCACCTGACTCCAGGACTGAAGGCCAACGAGACCAAATCCCCGGCCAGGATCAGTGAGCTGGAGTTGGCCAGCCGCCTCTCCGAGTTTTTGTGGTCCAGCATTCCTGACGACGAACTGCTGAAACTCGCCGAGCAGGGAAAGCTCAGAAAGCCGGAGGTCCTGGCGGCTCAACTGAAGCGAATGCTGGCCGACCCGCGTTCGCAACGATTCCCCCGGCACTTCGTTGAGCAATGGCTGGGGTTGGACCGGATGAACAGTGTGACGCATGTCACGGACATTGCGTTGCGAGAAGCCATGCAGGAAGAGCCGGTCGCTTTCTTTGATGATGTCCTGAGGCACAACCGCAGCATCATGGATTTCATCCATTCCGATTACGCCGTGGTCAACGAGCGGCTCGCGGCCCACTATCGGATTCCCAAGGTTTACGGCCCGCAGTTCCGCAATGTGCCAATCGCCCCTCAAGCGAATCGAGGCGGCCTTTTGACAGGTGCGGCGATCATGACGATGAACTCCGACGGCAAGGATTCCCATCCCCTCAAGCGTGGCGTCTGGATGCTGAAACGCATCCTGGACGATCCGCCTCCGCCACCACCGCCGAATGTCCCGGAAGTGGATTTGACGAATCCGGAGATTCTCAAAATGACTTTGAAGAAACGCATCACCGACCACCGGAACAAACCGGCCTGCCTCTCGTGCCACTCGAAGATCGATCCTTGGGGCATTGCGTTTGAGAACTACGATGCCCTCGGAGCCTTTCGGACCAGCATCAGGAACCAGCCGGTCGATGCGACCGCCGAACTGTTCAACCGGCAGACGCTGGCCGGGATCGATGGGCTTAAACGCTATTTGCTCACGGACCGGCAGGATCAATTTGCCCGAGCGATGGTGCATAAGCTGACGGCTTACGCGCTTGGCAGACCGCTTTCTTTCGCCGACCGTGCTGACATTGACAGCTTGACCGCACAGTTTAGGCGACGGGGTGACGGCCTGGGTGAACTGATAAACCTGATCGTCAGCAGTAACATCTTTAACTCCAAGTAAACATCAGATGAGTGATAAATCCATCACGCTGAGCCGCAGGGCGTTTCTTCGCGGCGCCGGCGTGGCGCTCGCTTTGCCTTGGTTCGAAACGTTTGCTGCGGGCGGCCTGAGCAAGGACGAGACGCCGAAGCGATTTGTCAGCATCTACCATCCGGACGGCGTCGGTTTGCCGCTCAAGTCCGATCCCGCGTGGAATGATTGGAGCTGGTTTCCCCAGGGCGGCGAAAAGGACTTCGAATTTACCAAAGTGCTCGATGTGCTCGAGCCGCTGCGCAGCGACATCACGATCTATTCCGGCCTGTCGCATCCCGTGGCCAGAAACGTCCACGGCCATTCCAATGCCGATCAATATTTGACGGGAGCCCCCATCGGTGGTCACGGCCCGTATCAGAATTCGATCTCGCTGGATCAGGCCTATGCGGAGCACGCCGGCGACTTCACCCGGCATTCCTCGCTGGTCATGTCCACCAATGGCGGAATAGGGGGGCCGCGGGGTGCCCAGACCCAGTCCTTCAATCGCGACGGGCGGGCGATTCCTGCGATGAACAGGCCGAAGCAAATCTTCGACCTGCTGTTTGTGACGAGCAGCCGGGACGCAGCCGAACGACTGGCGAGAAGCAAGAGTGCCCTCGACTTCCTGATTGACAACACCCGCTCGCTGGGACGCCAGCTCTCCAAGCATGATCAACAGACGCTCCAACAGTATCTGGATGCCGTGCGCGATACCGAGTTGAAGCTCGCGAAGGCCCAAAAGTGGATCGATAGTCCGGTGCCCAAGGTGGATACCCGCAACCTGCATCTGGAGGCCGAACCGAAGGAAGCCAGACTCTATTTCCAGACGATGTATGAATTGATCTACCTCGCCTTCCTGAGCGATTCGACGCGCGCCGCGACGTTTCAGTTGGGGCGGGAAAACGGCGAAGGCCCGCACGACCTGCTGTCACTCGCCGTTGAACTCGGGGGGGCTCATGGCCTGACTCATGAAGTCAAGAAGCCCGGCGGCTGGCAGAAC
>JAYTIO010000450.1:0-5467 GCA_043731805.1 Pedosphaera sp.
GACGACGTGGAGCGCAGCCAGTGGGACGGCGGCTACAACAAACGTCGCCTCTTCGGCACGTTCGTGTGCGACGGCCAGGTGCGCGACCACATCCAATTCCAGAATCGCGGGCAGGCCAGCACGTATGTGAGCGGCAAGACGAAGTGGGGCATCCACTTCACGCACGCCCACGAGTTCACCCCGCGCAACCACTGGGGCGAACCCTACGTCCGCCCGTGGGACCACCTGAACTTGAGCGGCAGCTCCAGCCCCTGGGTGCAGGTCAACCGCGGCATGGCCGGCATGGACGAGGCCGTCTCCTTCCGCGCGTATCATCTGGCCGGCGTGCCCAGCCCCAATACCCACTGGATTCACTGGCGCGTCATCAGCCGGGCGGACGAGGCCAGCGCCAAGTCACAATACGACGGCGATCTCTGGGGGCTTTACATGGTGGTGCAAGACCCCGACGGCTCATGGCTGAAAGAACGCGGCCTGCCCAACGGCAACACCTACAGCCCCGAGACCGGGAAGAAACACCTCGCCGGCGCGATGCCCAAGGACGGCTCTGACTTCAACCAGTTCATGGACGGCTCGCGCAACACCCGCGCCGAGACTTGGTGGCGCGACAACTTGAACCTTCCCGACTACTACAGCTTCCACGCCGTCAACCGCATCGTCTCCAACGTGGACCTGCGTCACGGCGCGAACCACTTCCTCTACCACTCGCCGCGCGCCGGGTGGTCGCCCGTGCCGTGGGACCTCGACATGATGTTCATCCCCAAGACGCACTGGCCGGGCATCGTGGACCAGGCGCGCTGTCTGGAGCTGCCGGCGCTGCGTCGCGAGTATCAAAACCGCGCCCGCGAAATCCTCGATCTCTTCTGCGCCGACGCCTCGCCGACCGGCGGCCAAGCCGGCCAGCTTGTGGAGGAACTCGCCCGCGCCGTGCGCCCCGCCGGCCAGGAGCGCAGTTGGGCCGAGTTGGACATGGCGATGTGGAACTTCCACCCGCGCACCAGCGACAAGGGTGCCTTCTACCGCAACCCCGCCAGCCAAGGCATGAGCGGCGGCGAGTTCCGCCGCACCCTGGCCACCCCCGACTTCAACGGCTTCGGCAAACTCATCGTGGACTTCTGCACCGACTCGCGGACGAACAAGGCCTTCGCCCCGAACGATGGCATCATGGCCGGCTACGGCTACGGCCACCTCGCGTGGGAATCCCACGACGCGCACATCCCCGAGCGCCCGGCCATCCGGCAATTGGGCAGCGAGAAGCACGGCGGTCACGTCTTCCAAATCACGCCCTTCGCCACGCCCGTCGCGACGAATCATTTCGCCGCCGTCCAGTGGCGCGTGGGGCGCAGCACCGCCCCCGGCCAGCCGGGTTGGGTGGCGGACCAGCCGTGGCATTACGAAATCGAGCCGCACTGGGACAGCGGCGAGTTGCTCCGCAGTGAGCCGCAGATGAAGTTGCCCAAGGAAGCCTTCGCCGCCCCCGGCCTGCTCCGCGCCCGCGCCCGCTACCGGGACAACACGGGCCGCTGGAGCCACTGGAGTGAGCCCGTGCCATTGACCGGGCGGTGAGCCAACCGGGCCGGCGACTTGCAACCGTCGGCTGTGGGCTGCGGCATCTCGGAAGTGCTCAGACCCACCAACTTCCGCATCCTCCCGCCCTCCCGCTGCACCCGCGAAGTGTGCCCGTCCGTCAACCTGCGGGGCCTTCGGTCCGGCTTCTCCCCCCATGAAAGAATCCGCAAAGTCCTTCGGGGGCACCTTCCTCATGGTGGCGGGTCGCAGGTTCGAACCCTGCACCGCGCTCCACCCTAGCCCACTTTCCGGCCTTCACTTCCCGGCAAATCGCCGCGTGAACTCCGCGAAGCCCGCCGCCTGTTTGCGCAAGCGCCCGACCAGTTCCTCGTCCTTGAGCCGACCGTCGGCCCCCAACTGCTGGCCGATGCCGGGGATGAACACGCGCTCGGGGTAGAGGTAGGCGTTGCGGTAGCCGAAGATTTGTTGAAGCTGCTCTACCGCCCGCAGCGCGCCCCACTGGCCCGCAGCAAGCCCCGTGAAGCACACGGGCCGACGCTCGAAGCTCTCCGGGAACTTGAGCAGGTCCACGAAATACTTCAGCACGCCGGGCATGGCACCGTTGTATTCCGGCGTCACGACGTGCAGGCCGGCAGCGGTCAACACGGTGTCAGCGAAGGGCGCGAAGCTGGCTGGCTTCTCGGCGTAGGCCGTAGGTGCGAAAACCTCCGGTGGCAACTCGCCTAGGTCCAGCACGCGCACGGGTTGGTTCAGTTCGGCGTAGAGCGTTTCAATCTGCCGCGCCACGAGGCGCGTGTTGCTGCCGGGGCGGTTGGTGCCAACGAGGAGGGTGATCATGGATTCAGTTTGAGCGGCTACTTTCGCACGCAGTCTGGCGGGCAGGCGGCAGTTGTCCAGCCTCCGCCATTACGGTTGAGGCGCCTGCAACTCCGCCAGCGCCGCCCGCAGCTCCGGGAAACGAAATTCAAATCCCGCCTTCAGCAACTTTCCCGGCACCACGCGCCGGCTCTTGAGAATCAACTCCGTCTCCGTCCGCAGGAAGAACGCGCCCACCTCCAGCATCCACGCCGTCGCCGGCAGACCGAGGGGCATCCCCACCAACTCGCGGAACGCCCTCATCAGCTCGTGGTTCGGCACCGGGTTCGGCGCAGCGAAATTGACCGAACCGCTCAACTCCTCGTGTGCGATGACGAACTCCACCGCGCGCAGAAAGTCCGTCTCGTGCAGCCACGACACGAACTGCTCCCCGCTGCCCATGCGTCCGCCTAAGCCCAGCCGCGCCAGCCGGCGCAGCACGGGGAACACGCTGTTGCGCGCGCGACCGAGCACCAGCGTCGTGCGCAGCGCAACCTTCCGCGTGCGGGGCGTTTGCGCTTCGTCCAGCGCCCGCTCCCACGCGTGGATGACCTCCAGCGAGAAGGCATCCTTCACCTCCGGCGTCGCGGCAAAGTCCGTCCCCGACTCATCCCACGCGGCACCGAGCGTGTGCCGGTAAATTGTCGCCGAACTGGCGTTCAACCACACGCGCGGCGGCTGCGCGCACTGCGCGATGGCTTGCCCGATGACGCGAGTCGAGTTCACGCGCGAGGCCAGGATGTCGTGACGGTTCTTCGCGTTGTAGCGGCAATCCACCGTGCGTCCGGTGAGGTTCACGACCGCCGCCGCGCCTTCCAGTTCGCTCGTCCACGCACCCAACGTCTCGGCATCCCATTGGACTTCAAGGGCCGCGCGGTCTGCTTGCGGCGAGCGAGTCAGCACGACGATACGCCAGCCCAGCGCTTGAAAATGCTTTGCCAGTGCCTGGCCAAGAAAACCGGAGCCGCCGGCGAGGACGAGACGGGGGGCGCTCATGGCAGCTCGAAGAAAACGGTGGTGCGCGGGCGACGCGCAGGACCGGATGCGGGCGGAGCCAGGGGCGCCTTTCGAGGAGCGACTGCGCGGGGCGCAGCCAGGCACTTGAGGCGCAGCCAGCAATCCCGGAACGGGTGGGTGAGGGTAAGTTTCATGGCAGTTTCCTTTCCGGTTGTGGTGGCAGCTTGCACTGGCCCGCGAGGCAGTAACGATTCGCGGCAATCCACTGATAGCCGCGCCACGCGAGTTGGTTGAACCCGGGCACCCGGGCGAGCCAACCCAGCGGCGCGGTCCAGCCAGCGGCCTCCGCCAGCACGATGCAAGCGTCCACACCGCCGAGCACTCGGCCGTCGGCGAGGCGAAGCTTCATCTCAGGCGGCAACTCGCCCTCGGCCAAGCCGAGGTCGCGGCGCGCGACTTCCGACTGCAACGGGACGAGCCCAAAGCCGCCTTGCCGCGCGATGAAACCGAGCCGGCCTAGCCAGCGCAGGCAGAACGGACACGCGCCGTCATAATAGAGCCAGCCGGCGGCGTAACCGTGCGCCAACCGCTCGCGCCACTGCTGCGCCCACAGCCCCGACCAGAGGCCGAAAACCGGCGGTAGCGTGAGCAGGTAGAAGCCAAGAGTGTCTCTCATCGCCGACCAATCTGCTTGGGCGGTCCCCAGCCCCAGAAGCCCAATTGCCGTTAGCGCCCCCGCCAGCGCCCCGACATACCCCGCGAGGAAAAATACCGGCCACGGTCGCAGCCCCGCCAGTCGTTGCGGCATCTGCCAGCCCATGACCAGCCCCAGCGGGACCAGCCCCAAACTGACCACGATGGCCATGTAACCAGTCATGATACCGGCATAAATTGCGAGGCCTCCCGTATGCCAACTCTCGCCACTCAGATACATGGCGAACGCGAAGAGGAGCGTGGCCCACACCGCCGCGCCGCTGAATCCCAAGCCCAAGCCCGAGAGCCGGCGAAATTGATTGGCGGTGGTGGGTTGCATGGTGGGTCCTTACTTCCTCCCCTCCGCCGCGTCCCCGATGCCCAGGAGCTTGCGGACCTTGTCGCCGAGCTTCACGAACTTGGTCAGCGCGCTGGTGGGCCACAGGCGGATTTGCGCATACCAGTTGGTGGTCAGCTCGAAGAAGTCGTGCAGTTCGCGGAGCTTCTGCTCGGTGTGTTCGTCGGTCGCCTTGTCCTGCTCGGCTTCGAGGATGCAGTCGCGCAGGACGGTGAGCGTGGGGTCAATTTCCCGCTTCTTCCGCTCATCCAGCACCACGCGGAACATCTCCCACACGTCCTTCATGCACTCGTAGTGGTCGCGGCTGTCGCCCATCACGTGGACGCGCCGGATGATGCCCCAGGCCTGCAGCTCCTTGAGGCTGGTGCTGACGTTCGAGCGTGCCACCTGGAGCGTCTCGGAGATGTCCTCGGCCGGGATGGGTTTCGGGGCAATGTAGAGCAGCGCATGAATCTGGGCGACGGTGCGGTTGATGCCCCAGCGCGTGCCCATCTCGCCCCAGTGGAGGACGAACTTCTGCTGAACCGGACTGAGCGTGGCCATAGGTGAGGTTAGTTATTTCTGTCAGGACTGAAATTACAGGCAGTCAGGCGGTGCGCAAGTGCTTTGTTGCCGCCGCCAAGGCGAACTCAGCCGGAACGATGCTGTTGTTGGCCGGGTGGAGCGGGCCACCGGCCCGTTGCGGCGGGCGACTCGCCCGCCGCCTGGAGCGCGCCGGGCACGCACCCGTTGGTTCGCGCGTTGGCACCGCCGAAACTCGGCGGCAGGTTGCCGCCGAGAACGGCCAAGTTGGCCGTTCCACCCGGATTCATCTGCATCGTCCCGCATGGGGCTGGCCGGGTTTCTCATTGTGGAA
This sequence comes from Pedosphaera sp., assembly GCA_043731805.1. Taxonomy (GTDB): domain Bacteria; phylum Verrucomicrobiota; class Verrucomicrobiia; order Limisphaerales; family SXTU01; genus SXTU01. The sequence goes on from JAYTIO010000450.1 coordinate 5,247, forward strand.
CCGCTCGCCCACCGGCATAACCCCGCCCCAATGAACTCCGGTATTTACCGCCTCGCGTGGCTGGCCTTGGCGCTTCTGCTTACTGTGGCCCTGCCCGCAGCGGACTTGCTCCCGCCCGGGCACCGCCCGCTCGCGCCCGGCGTCCACGCGCTCGTGGGCGCGACGGTCCACGTCAACCCGAGCAATCACTGGAACAACGCCACCGTCGTCCTCCGCGATGG
>JAYTIO010000451.1:0-9786 GCA_043731805.1 Pedosphaera sp.
GAAGCTCCTCCGCGCTGAACTCGGCGACTACGCGGGAGCCTACGGCTCGGCGGCGAATGCGCTGGGGTTCAACCCGGCGACGAAGCCGTAGGGCCACACTTCCTCGCTATCCAGCCGCTGGCCGCACCTGCTAGAACCGCGCCCGCCAATGTCGCCGAACTCTTTGACTCACGACTATCTCGCCCGCTGCCGTGCCCTGCTCGACGTGGTGGAGCGACAGACGCCAGCCATCCAGCAGGCCGCCGACTGGTTCGCGCAGACGATTCTCGCGGGGCGCATGGTTCACCTGTTTGGCTCCGGCCACAGCCGCATCCTCGTGGAGGAGATGTGGCCGCGCTACGGGTCGTTCCCCGGCTTCAACCCCATCGTCGAACTGTCACTTTCGTTTCACAATCTCGTCGTTGGTGCGAACGGGCAGCGGCAGGCGATGTTCCTCGAAAACGTCTCCGGCCTCGCCGAGCGTATCCTCCGTAACTTCGATTTGTCCGACCGCGATTGCGCGCTCGTCGCGTCGTCCTCCGGCTGCAACGTCGTGCCCATCGAGATGGCGGAACAGTTCAAGCGGCGAGGCGTGAAGGTCGTCGCCATCATCAGCCGCGCGCACAGCGAGGCCAGCACCAGCCGGCACGCGAGCGGCAAGAAACTCCAGGACTTCGCCGACCTGGTCCTCGACACGGGCGCGCCCGTCGGTGACGCGATGGTGCAGGTGCCCGGCCTCGACACGCCGGTCGCGCCCGGCTCCACCATCGGCGGCTGTGCGTTGGTGAACTCCATCAAGGCGGAGGTCGCTGCGCGCCTCACGCTAGCGGGCCACCCGCCGAGGGTGCTGACCGCCGGAGCCGTGGTCGGAGCCGCGCAGGCCACGGAGCTGTTCGAAGCGGCTTACGACGAGCACGCGCGCCGTCTGGCGAAGCTCTACGAGCCGTTAGGGAAGCAGCCCCAGCCGGGACGATGCACTTGAAGGATGGATGTCAGGGGCATTGAGTCCGAACTCCGAAGCACAGAGGCCGCTGCCGAAGTGGGGCGGCGTCCCCGCCCGCCGCAGCCCGCCAAGCGTCTCGCTTGGCGAATCCCTTCTGCAAGCGGGACGTTTGCAAGACTGAGAGGCAGCCGCGACGGCTGCCCCACTGCTTCAGGTGAACGTCGCGGCGCTGTTCCAGCCGTTTGGCGCAAATCCATAAACCGGTCCCGTAAAAGCAGAGAACTTTGAGGCGGGTGCGCCGCCGGTTGCAGAAGAGAAAGAGCTGGCCCGAGCGCGGATCCTCCTGGAGCTGCGCCCGCCCCTAGGCGTGGAGGCCGTCGAAGAAACGCCGCAGATCGGTGGGGCCGAGGGCCAGGAAGATGCGCTCGGACGGACCGCGCACGATCATCGCAACGCCTCCCGCACCACCGTCAGCAGCAACAGGACTTCCTCAGCGTCGAACCCGACGGGCACCGCGACGGTCGCGCTTTGCGGCAACTGCACGACGAGGGTGGTGCCCAAGCCGGCGGTGGGCAAACTTGGGGCCGGCAATGGACTCAGGGAGCCGGCCACTTGGACTTCGGCCAGCCGGGAAGTTTTTCGTTTCATCCACCCCAGCTTCTCACTCCGCTCACCGCACGCCTAGCTGGGTCCGCCGGACGGATACGGTAGAGTTCCTGAGAGCGGGAGCGGCGGACTCAGTTGGAGGTCAGGCAGCATACCTGACCTACCTAGAGGCGCTCGCCGGAGTCTCGCCCTACCCAGTCCGCTGCCAGCCCGCGATGAACATCCCGCCGCCGCCGGTGCCCTGCGGCCACAGGCACTGCTGCGGCTGCGGTGGCTTGTGCGTTTGAAACGGGTTCGGCAGCGGCAGGGGTGTGAACTCCGGGTGCGCCGCTTGGAAGGCGGCGGCCACTTCCACGGTCTCGGCGCGGGTCAGGGTGCAGACGGAGTAAATCAATTTGCCACCGGGCTTCACGGCGGGGGCGGCGTGGTGGAGAAGTTGCGCCTGCACGACGGCGAGTTCGCGCGCGTCTTCGGGCGTGGCGGTCCAGCGGGCGTGCGGGTTGCGCTGCCAAGTGCCCAGGCCGGTGCAGGGGGCGTCCAGCAGCACGCCGTCGAAACGCGTCTTGGTCGGGAGCTTCGCGCCGCCTTCCCACTGCGCGGCGCGGTAGTTGAAGCACTGCGCGCGGGCGGTGCGGAGCTTGAGTTTCTTCAAGCGCCACTCAGCGCGGTCACTCGCCCAAATCATCCCCTTGCCCTGCATTTGCACGGAGAGGTGCAGCGTCTTGCCGCCCTCGCCGGCACACGCGTCCCACCACGTCTCGCCGGGCTTCGCGCCGCAGACCATCCCGACGGCTTGCGACGCCACGTCTTGAATCTCGAACTCGCCGGCGTGGAACTCGGGGCGGCGGAAGAGGTCTTCCTCGCCGAAGTAGGCGAGCGCGTCGGGCAGCGGGCTGGGGCGGTTGTGGCCGAGCACTTGCGCGAGGGCTTGGAGGCGACCGGGCTTCACGCGGAGCCAGAGCGTCGGCTCGGCTTGGATGGTGCGCAGCCACGCGGCGCTGACGGGCACGGCGTCGTTCACCCACGGGGGCAACGTGCGGGCGAGCAGGTCCGCGTCGCGAAAAGTCTGCGGGTGCATGGCGAACTCGGCGGTGCGTTCGAGCGCGCTGCGGATTTGGGATTCGAGCTTGAGCGTAGTGTCGAGCCAGCCGAGCCAGCGGAAGTAGGCGAAGACGGCTTGGCTCGTCTGCGCGGCGTCTTCGTTGGACAGCTTGCCGGCGTCGCGCAAGTGCTGGCGCAGCAGGGTGTCAGCAGGGCGCTCGCGCGAAGCTTGCTCAACAATGGTGGTGGCGAGCTTGAGCCAGCGCAGCGGGTCGCGGGGCGGCAGCGATGGGTCCTCGAAGTCCGCCGGGACAGGGCGGGGCTTGCGAAGCGGGCGATAGGCGGGCAGCAGACGGGATGACGGCACAACGTTCCGTAACACGTTTGCGCGGAGGGGGGCAAGTGTGGCGCTTCACCACCAACCGAGAAACTCCTTGCGTGTTTCCCAGCGGCGGTGTTTCTCCCGGCGAAGCTTTCGCCATGAAAACCACGTTACCGCCGAACCCGTTCAAACAAGCCCTCCGCGCGGGCCGTCCGCAAATCGGGCTGTGGAGCAGCCTGTGCAGCAGCCTCGCGATGGAGGTCGTCGCGGGCGCGGGCTTCGACTGGCTGCTGATTGACACCGAGCACGCGCCGAACGAGCTGCCCGCCGTGTTCAATCACTTGCAGGCGTGTGTCGGCGGCACGGCCGCGCCGGTCGTGCGCGTGGCGTGGAACGACGCGATTCTTTTCAAGCGTCTCCTCGACATTGGCACGCAGAACTTCCTCGTGCCCTGGGTGCAGAACGCCGACGAAGCCCGCGCCGCCGTGCGCGCCGTGCGTTACCCGCCGCAAGGGCTGCGCGGCGTCGCGGTGACGCACCGCGCGAATCAGTGGGGCCGCGTGACGGACTACTATCAACGCGCGAACGACGAGGTCTGCGTGCTGGTGCAACTCGAGACGCGCGCGGCGCTGGAGCAGATTGAAGCCATCGGCGCGGTGGACGGCGTGGATGGACTCTTCATCGGTCCGAGCGACTTAGCGGCGGACATGGGCCATCTCGGCAACAACCGGCATCCTGATGTGAAGGCGCTCATCGAGGAAGCGGTGCCGCGCATTCTGAAGACCGGCAAGGCGGCGGGCATCCTCGCGCCGGTGGAGGAAGACGCGCGGCACTGGCTGAAGCTGGGCTGCACGTATGTGGCGGTGGGCTCGGACTTGGGCATCCTCGCGCGCGGCACGGAGGCGTTGGCGGCGAAGTTTAAGGCGTGAACATTCCCGCTGAACAACTCTCCGCCCAAGCTGCCGCCATCCTCCGCGCTTGGGGGCTCGATGACGACAGCATCGCGGCCACGGTGGAGGTGATGCTTTACGCGGACTTGCGCGGCATCGAGTCGCACGGCGTCTCCACGATGACGCTCTATGACGAGTATCGCCGCTCGAACAAACTCACGCTGTGCCCGCAGGTGCGCGTGGTGCGCGAGACGCCGGTCACGGCGCTCGTGGACGGGGACGGCGGCCTCGGCCACCTGCCCTCGCAGCGCGCGATGCGGCTGGCGTGCGACAAGGCCGCGAAGTGCGGCGTGGGCGTGGTCTCGGTGCGGAACTCGAACCACTTCGGAGCCGCGGGCGCTTACGCGATGATGGCCCCGGAGCGGGGCTTGATTGGGTTCGTGACGTGCGCGACGTGGCGGCCGGGCGTCGTGCCGACGTTCGGTGCGGACGCGATGTTGGGCACGAACCCGATTGCTTTCGCCGCGCCGGGCAAGGCGGGTCCGCCCTTCTGCCTGGACATGGCCACGAGCACGGTGGCCTTCAACAAGGTGAAGATGGCCGCGTGGCACGGGAAGGAACTGCGTCCCGGTTGGGCGATGGACGCGACGGGTCAGCCGCTTACCGACGCGGCGGCGGCGCTGAAGAGCATTCGGCTCACGCCGCTCGGTGGTCTGCCGGAGATGAGCAGCCACAAGGGCTACGGGCTGGCGACGATGGTGGAGGTGTTGTCCACGACCTTGAGCGGTTCGTTCTTTGCGGCGACGCGTCCGCAGGAACATCCCGACGCGCCCCGGCACAACGTCGGCCATTTCTTCCTCGCGCTGGACCCGAAGGCGTTCACGGACGAAGGCGAGTTCGAGTCGGGGCTTGATGCCATGCTGGCCGCGCTGCGGGGCACCCGGCGGGCGGACGAACGCCAGCCGGTGCTGGTGGCGGGAGACCCGGAGCAGTCGGAACTCGCGGCCCGCACGCGCGACGGCATCCCGCTCTCGGAGGAACTGTGCCGGACGTTGCGCGGGCTGGGCGAGGCGGTCGGCGTGCCGTGGTTGCTGGGGTGAGGGACGGTCGAATTCCCCCGCTTCCCGCTGGTCCGGTCGTCTTCGCCCCGGTGCGCGGCCGGCTCGGTGGGTTTTCTAAGTCTCTTTCACCTCGTCTGGCCGTCTTTTCGTGGGTCCGGGAAGGGCGGAACGAGGGGGTTCCAAGGTCAAAACACCAAACAGACGCACTTTTCATATCACCTTCTGCTATTATTTGCCGTTGATGCACTTGCATCTGAATCAGCGCAACTGGAATCGCAATCAGCGCGACTATTCTCGCAATCAGCGTGGCTGGCGTCGTGGCAAGCGCTGGTGGAATAGCCGCAAGCGTGGCTGGCGTCGTGGCAAGCGCGACGGTCGTCGGTCCACGCGCGGGTGGAATCGGTCACATTTATGGTGCTTCGCCGTTGCGAGTAGGGCGCGGCTCTCCCCAGCGCGCCGGTTGGATTGTCCGCATGAGCCGACGGCGCGCTGGGGACAGCCGCGCCCTACCACCCGGTTCAGGGAAAGGAGCCGGCGTGTGCTGCGTGGTGATCGTGGCGGGGCGGCCGTTGACGGAGACGGTCGCGAAGGCTTTCGCCTCCGAGCAAGTCTCTCCGCTGACGATCATCGCCCACACGATGCCGCAGGTGAGGAGGCTGCGACGGGATGCAGGCGGTATGGAACGCATGGCTGGTAAGAACGGTCTGGCTGTCACCGCTTCACGCTGTTCTCGATGGGGTTGCCATTACCGTCTCCCAATCCGTAGTCAGCCGTGAGCCGAGTCGCGTGTTTGCTGGCTGGCAGCCAAGGCCGGCCACGCCGCGGTCAACGAGCAGTGTTGCCGAGCTGCCGTCCGGCAAACGCTTGTGAAAGCTCGCTTCCGCCTTAGCATCGTGGCGTGCAGAGCTTCATCGCCCAAGTGGACGCCAGCTTCCGCCAGCACGCGTTGCTCCCGGCGGGCGCGGGTGTGCTCGTGGCGGTGTCCGGCGGCGTGGATTCGATGGTCTTGCTGCGCGTGCTGCACACGCTCGCGGCGGAGCGCGGTGGACGGCTGGTGGTGGCGCACTTCAACCATCGCCTGCGCGGCGCGGCCAGTGATGGGGATGCGCGGTTCGTGGCACGGGTGGCGCGGGGGCTGGGGTTGGAATGCGTGGTGGAGGGTGGCGATGTGCAGGCCTTGGCGCGCGAGCGCGGCTGGTCGGTGGAGATGGCGGCGCGCGAGTTGCGGCATGAGTTTCTCGCGCGGACAGCGAAGCGGTTGGGGCTGGGCGCAGTCGCGTTGGCGCACCACGCGGATGACCAAGTGGAACTGTTTTTCCTGCGCCTGCTGCGCGGGGCCGGGGGCGGCTTGGCGGGAATGAAGTGGCGGAGCACTTCCCCGGCGGACAAGTCGGTGGCGCTCATCCGTCCCCTGCTGGACCAACCGAAGGCGTCACTGTTGGAGTTCGCGCGGGCGGAGCAGATTCGTTTCCGGGAGGACGCCTCGAACGCGTCGGTGGACATTCTGCGCAACCGCATCCGGCGCGAGCTGCTGCCGCTGCTGCGGAAGCACTACCAGCCCGGAGTGGAACGCACGGTTCTGCGCACGATGGAGATTGTCGGCGACGAGGCGGAGTTCGTGCAAGCGACCGCGCGCGACTGGCTGCGAGGGAAGTCGCGGGTGGTGTTCGCGCGGCTGGCCGTTGCTGTGCAGCGGCAGTGTGTGTGTCTCGAACTCGCGCGGCTTTCACTCGCCGCCGATTTCGAACTCGTGGAGCGGCTCCGGCTCCAGCCGGGCGTGAAGCACTCGTGGCAGGACGGTTGGCTGGTGCGGGACGCGGTGTCGGGCCGCGTGTCGTTCGAGCGCGCCGTGGCGACCGCGCCGAGCGTGGAGGCTCAAGCGATGGAACTGCGGGGGATGCGCGGGACCGAGTCCTTCGCCGGGGTGGAGGTGTCGTGGCGAATCCAAGCGCGCGGCGCGCGTTCCGTAGTTCGCGCGGCGCCGAATCGCGAGCGTTTCGACGCGGACCAAGTCGGCCCGCGCGTCCTGCTCCGGCACTGGCGGCCCGGCGACCGCTTTCAACCAAGTGGGTTGCCGAAGCCCGTGAAGTTGCAAGACCTCTTCACCAACGCGAAGGTTCCCGCCGCCGCCCGTCGTCGCCTGCTCGTGGCGGAGGCGGCGGATGGGCGGATTTTCTGGGTCGAGGGGCTGCGGATGGCTGAGGAGTTCAAGCTCACGGGGGCCACGCGGAGGCAATTAGAGTGGCGTTGGCACCGGGCGCGGAAACTATTTTAAGAAAACTGGGTTCGCGTCGAATAGCGCCCCCGCCCGCTGCCGTCAACCCCTGCGTCGCGAATTACTTTTACCCTATGAGCAATCAGAAACCCACTTGGTGTAACTCGGCTGAACACTCCTTCTACACCTCGCGCCGCAACTTTCTCCAAGTCGGCGCGCTCGGCACGCTCGGGCTGACGCTCGGCGACGCATTCAAGGCGCAGGCTTACGAAGCGACGCCCTCCAAGGAAGGCAAGGCCAAGAACGTCATCAACATCTACCTGCCCGGCGGCATGGCGCATCAGGAGTCCTTCGACCCGAAGATGTATGCCCCCATCGAGTATCGCGGACCGATGGGCACCATCAAGACCAAGCTCGACGGCGTTTACTTCTCCGAGCTGATGAAGGAGACCGCGAAGATTGCCGACAAAATCACGGTCGTCCGCTCGATGACCCACGGCGAGGCCGCCCACGAGCGCGGCACGCACAACATGATGACCGGCGTCCGCCCCAGCCCCGCGCTGCAGTATCCGAGCTTCGGCTCCGTGGTTTCCCACGAGCTGGGACCGCGCAACAACCTTCCGCCCTACGTCGCGATTCCCTCCATGACCGCGAACGGCGGCACGGGCTACCTCGGCTCGGCGTTCGCGCCGTTCAGCCTCGGCTCCGACCCGGCCAGCGCCGGCTTCAAGGTGCGCGACCTCAGCCTGCCCAGCGGCATTGACGACAAGCGCTTCGCCACCCGCCGCTCGATGCGCGCCACGGTGGACGAGCACTTCTCCAAGCTGGAAAAGACCGACGCCCTCGACGGCATGGACACCTTCTATCAACGCGCTTACAGCCTCATCTCCTCGGAGAAGGCCCGTGAGGCGTTCGACATCGAGAAGGAATCCACCAAGCTCCGCGACGAATACGGTCGCAACACCGCCGGCCAGCGGATGCTGCTCGCCCGTCGCCTCGTGGAGTCCGGCGTGCGTTTCGTCTCCATGACCTACGGCGGCTGGGATCATCACGACAACATCAAGCGCGCGATGGAAGGCCAGATGCCGAACTTCGACCAGGCCTTCGCCCGCCTCATCCGCGACCTCGACGAGCGCGGCATGCTCGACAACACGCTGGTTTACGTGACCTCGGAGTTCGGTCGCACGCCGAAAATCAACACCACTGCGGGTCGTGACCACTGGCCCAAGGTTTTCTCCATCGTCATGGCGGGCGGCGGCGTCAAGCGCGGCTACGTCCACGGCTCCTCCGATGCCCAGGGCGCGGAACCGGAGAACGACCCGCTCACGGTCAGCGATTACTCGGCGACGGTTTACAACCTCATCGGCATTGACCCGGAGCGTCGCCTGATGTCCCCCGGCGGCCGTCCGCAGGCCATCGTCCTCGACGGTCACGTCCAGAAGGACTTGCTCGCCTGAGCGCGCATGGTGCTCCGACCGAAGAATTGATTGAAGACGGGGCAATGTCCGATACACGGCATTGCCCCGTTGTTCTTAAAACAGAGACGACCGACCGATTTCGAGCGACTGGCTACTGAACACTGATTACTGAACTTTCCATGAACACCCGCACCTTCGCCCTCGCCCTCTTCGCCGCCTCCGCGCTCGCCGCCGGGGCCGTCGCTCCCACGCTGCAAAACACCACGCCCAACGGGGTGCAACGCGGCACCGAAATCGAGCTAAAGTTCAACGGCTCCCGCCTCGCCGATGCCGAGGAAGTCCTCTTCTACGAGCCGGGCGTGAAAGTGCTGGAGCTCAAAGAGGTGAAGGACAGCTACGTCCTCGCGCGGGTGAAGCTGGAGGCTGATTGCCCGCTGGGTGAGCACAAGATCCGCATCCGCACCAAGACGGGGGTTTCCGACCTGCGCACGTTCGTGGTCGGCCCGTTCCCGCAGATTGAGGAGAAGGAGCCGAACACCACGATCGACAAGGCGCAGAAGATTCCGCTGAACACCACCGTGCTCGGCACCATCACTAACGAGGACGTGGACTACTACCTCGTCGAGGCCAAGAAGGGCGAACCCATCGCCGTCGAGGTTGAGGGCATGCGGTTAGGTCGCACGATGTTCGACCCCTACGTCGCCATCCTCGACAAGCACGGCAAGGTGCTCGCGAAGGCGGACGATACGGCGCTCTTCATCCAGGACGCCTACGCGACCATCGTCGCCCCGGCGGATGGCGAATATCTCATCGAGGTCCGCGAAACCAGCTACGGTGGCACCGGCAATCCCTATCGTGTCCACGTCGGTAGCTTCCCCCGGCCGGGCGCGGTGTTCCCCCCCGGTGGTAAGGCTGGCGAGTCGCTCGAAGTGAAGTTCATTGGCGATGCCGGGGGTGACTTCACCCAGACGTTCAGCCTGACCCAGCCTAACCGCTTCCGTTCGGGCCTCGTCGCCGAGCGCAAGGGCCTCAGCGCGCCGTCCTTCAACACGGTGCGGATTTCCCCGTTCGGCAATGTGAACGAGAAGGAGCCCAACGACGATGTGAAGACCGCCACGGTCGCCACTGGCCCGCTGCCCATCGCGTTTAATGGCATCATCAACCAGAAGGGTGACGTGGACTGGTATCGCTTCACCGCCAAGAAGGGGGACACCTACGACATCAACGTCTATGCCCGCCGCATCCGTTCACAGCTCGACACGGTGCTCGTGGTGGCCGACGCCGATGGCAAGACGCTCGCCAGCAACGACG
>JAYTIO010000452.1:0-13776 GCA_043731805.1 Pedosphaera sp.
CGCCACTGCGTCTCCGCTTCGCCTGACGTTCGCCCGCCCCGCACTGGCCTTGCTCGCCGCCCTGCTCGGCTGGCTCGCGCCGCACCCCGCGTCCGCCACCGGCACCCCTACGCCTACGCCAACGCCCGCCACGGAGGTGGAGTTCAAGGCCTTGCAGGCCCGCGCGGAAGACGCCCGCCACGAAATGGCCCGTTGGCTGCACGAGACGCCTGCGCACGACGAGCACCTGTGCGAGAAGGCCCCGCATCACCTCAGCGCCCGGATGGAGCACCGGTTCCAGACGGTCGCCACGGCTCACGCTAATTTCGTCGCCCGGCATCCGCAGCACCTGTCAGCCAGCGCACAAGCCGCCGCCTTTCGTGCCGGCATGGCCGATGACTTGGAAATCATCCGCCGCTGGGAGGCCGCGCGCCTGGAAGCGCCGGATAGTCCCGCGCCGTGGACGGACCTGGCCGACGAGCTCCTCCACTGCGGACGCACGGCGGATGCGCTCGAGTGCTTCGACAAAGCCCGCGCGGTCGCGCCGCTCGCGGCCAGTTGCTGCTTCGATTCCGCCACCGCGCTCCTGCTCTACCGCCATGATGCGATGCGCCATTATAAGCTGACTGAGCCGGAAGTCTTCGAGCGCGTGCTCACCCTCTACCGGCGCGGGTTGAAATTGGAACCCGAGAACTACCAACTCGCCGCGCGTTACGCCGAGACGTTCTACCTCATAAAGCCCGCCCGCCCGGCTGAAGGCCGCGCCGCGTGGGCACACGCCTTCGCGCTGGCCAGCGACGACGACCAGCGCGACGAAGCCCGCACCCACCTCGCGCGCTACGCCATCATGGCCGCTCACCTGAACCTCGCGCGTGTGTATCTCGAGCCCGTGGACGAACCCCGTCTCGAACCAGTGAAGCAAGCCCTCCTCCGCCGCATCCACGAGGCGGAAAAGCCGGTGAAGGCCGGCTGGCTTCCCGGCGAGAAGTAGTCGCCCTTGCCAGGGTGGCGAACCACAAAGCCACAAAGGACACCAAGGGTCTAACCCGCTCACGCAGGAGCCTTCTTCGTGTCGTTAGTGCATTTGTAGTTCTCCCCAATTCAAGTCGGACATCCGCCTCCCGCATTGCAGTCGTGGAGCCGCTGCGTAGGATGCGCGGCACTCGTTGCGCATGAACAAACTGCTTTTCTCTTTCCTCTGGCTCGGCGTCGGGGTCCTCGGCGCGGGCGCTTACGCCACCATCGCGCTGCGACGCGGGGAGCCACTCAACTCCATCTACATCCTCGTCGCCGCGCTCTGCACTTACGCCATCGGCTTCCGCTTCTACTCGAAGTGGATCGCCGCCAAGGTGCTCATGCTCGATGACCGCCGCGCGACGCCGTGCGAGGTGAAGGAGGACGGCCACGACTTCGTGAAGACGAACAAGTGGATCGTCTTCGGCCACCACTTCGCGGCCATCTCGGGGCCGGGGCCGCTCGTCGGGCCGGTGCTGGCGGCGCAGTTTGGTTATCTGCCGGGGACGCTGTGGATCCTCATCGGCGTGGTGCTGGGCGGCGCGGTGCAGGACTTCGTGATTCTCTTCTGCTCCATGCGCCGCAACGGCCGCTCGCTCGGCCAGATGGTGAAGGAGGAACTGAACTCGGTCGCCGGCGTCATCGGCCTCGTGGCGATTCTGGCCATCATGGTCATCCTGCTGGCGGTGCTCGCGCTGGTCGTGGTGAAGGCGCTGGCGGAAAGCCCGTGGGGCGTGTTCACCGTCGCGGCGACCATCCCCATCGCAATGTTCATGGGCGGCTACCTGCGCTGGTGGCGCGTGGGCAAGGTCATGGAGGTTTCCGCCATCGGCGTTGTGCTGCTGCTGCTGGCGGTGTGGGGCGGGCAGTTCGTCCACGCGCATGCGGACTGGGCGAAGGTCTTCACGCTCAAGGCCGAACCGCTCGCGTGGTCGGTCATCATCTACGGCTTCGCGGCGAGCGTGCTGCCCGTGTGGCTGCTGCTCGCGCCGCGCGACTACCTCAGCACGTTCATGAAGCTCGGCACCATCTTCGCGCTGGTCGTCGGCGTGTTCATCGTGCTGCCGGACTTGAAGATGCCGCCCGTCTCGAAGTTCGCGGACGGCTCCGGGCTGGTCGTGGCGGGCGCGCTCTTTCCGTTCTGCTTCATCACCATCGCGTGCGGGGCCATCAGCGGATTTCACACACTCATCGCCAGCGGCATCACGCCGAAGATCATCACGCGCGAGGGCTACGCCCGGTCCATCGGCTACGGCGCGATGTGCCTGGAATCCCTCGTGGCCATCATGGCGATGATCGCCGCCTGCACGCTGGACCCCGGCGTGTATCTCAGCATGAACGTGAAGGGCGCGGGCGCGACGCCCGAGGCCGTGGCGGCGGACACGATCGCGAAGGTGGAGAAGTCCGGCTTCACCGTGCTGGCCCCAGACCCGGCCGCTGCGGGCAAGTTCACCCACGTCCCCGTGACCGTCTCCGCCGCGCAGATGGACGGCCTCGCCAAGGACGTGGGCGAACACACGCTCTACGGCCGCACTGGCGGCGCGGCGACGCTCGCCGTCGGCATGGCGAACATCTTCTCGAAGGTCACGCACGGGCGGTGGTTGGACCTCTGGTATCACTTCGCGATCATGTTCGAGGCGCTCTTCATCCTCACCACGCTCGACGCCGGGACGCGCGTGGGCCGCTACCTGATTCAGGACGCGCTCGGCCACGTCTGGAAGCCGCTGGGTGACACAAAGGCGCTCGGCGCAAATCTCTTCGCCAGCCTGCTGGTGGTGATGGCCTGGGGCTTCTTCCTCATCCAAGGCGTGCGCGACCCGCTGGGCGGCATCAACTCGCTCTGGCCGCTCTTCGGTATCGCGAACCAGTTGCTCGCGAGCATCGCGCTGTGCCTGGCGACGACGGTGATTCTCAAACTCCAACTCGCCGGGCCGAAGCTCGCGATCGAGGAGGCCAAAGCCCAAGATTCAAAGCCGTGGGTGGGCAAGCCGGCATTCGCACTGGTGACGCTCATTCCGCTCGTCTGGCTGCTGTCGGTGACGCTGACGGCGGGGTATCAGAAGATGTTCCATCCCAAGCCCAGCATCGGTTTCCTCGCGGCGTCGGCGGCCTTGGAAAAGGCGAAGCCCGACTTGGAGAAAGCCATCGAGACCGCCAAGACCGCCGGGGTTGCCGAGGGCATTACGAAGGCCGAGACCGCGTTGCAGAACAACCGCTCGCTGCGCTTCAACAACCAGCTCAACGCCGCGGTGGCCGGCACGTTCATGACGCTGGTCATCGCCATCGTGCTCCTGAGCATCTACGAGTGGCTCTCGCTTCTGGCCAAGCGCCGCGAGCCAAAGCTCTCCGAGACCGACCCCGTCTGGCTCCCCAATTACGCCGTGGCCGAGGGCAAGCCAGTGCAGTGGTGGAACCTCTTCGCGCTGGGCTTCCTGCTGCTCAAGGAACTCAGCGGCGAGGCCGCCGTGGACCGCGCCCAAGCCTGCATCCCGCGCAAGGTGGACCTGCTCGGTGGCAGCAAGGCGATGGACAAAGAGCAACGCGGCAAGGCCTACGTGCTCGCCGCGGAGAAGCGTTTCGATGGCGGGCCGAACCGGTGCTGCTGAAGCAGTGGGGCGAGGAAAGTGATTAGTAATTAGTGCTTAGTCATTCTCCTCAAGCCCGCAGCCTACTAATTACTAACCACTAATTACTGATTCCTCCCCGATGAAACTCGGCCTCTTCGGCGGCACCTTCGACCCCGTCCACCTCGGGCACCTGCTCGTGGCGCAGGCGGCGTGCGAGGAGTTCGGGCTGGACCGGCTGTCCTTCATCCCGGCGGCGCAGTCGCCCTTCAAGCCAGGGAGCGAACCGGCGTCCGCGAAGGCGCGCCTCCAGATGCTCCGTCTCGCGCTCGCGGGACAGCCGCGTTACGAGGTGGACTCGCAGGAACTCACGCGCGGCGGGGTGTCCTACACGATTGACACGGTGCGCGACTACCGGCGGCGCTGCCCGGACGCACAGCTCTTCTGGCTCATCGGCGCGGACCATGTTGCTAAGCTGCCGCTCTGGCGCGACGCGGAAGAACTCGCGGCCAGCCTGGAGTTTCTCGTCATTCCTCGTCCAGGGGAAGTGGCGGCCCCCTTCCCGGCCCCGTTCCGGGGAGCCACGTTGAAAGGCTTCCCGCTCGGGGTCTCGTCCTCCCAAATCCGCGCGCGGGTGAAGGCCGGGTTGCCAGTAGACTTGCTCACCGGCCCGGTCGTCGCCGAGGCCATCCGCGCGAGCCGGCTGTATCAGAGCTGAGGGCAGCCGCTGGATTTACTTCAACCCCGCCGCCTGCTTCACCGCGTTGATGATGCGCCGGTCGTCCGTGCCAGAGTCACGGACGAGGGCGAGGAAGCGTGGGAGGTCTAGGTTCATCCGGCGGAGGAAGGGGCGGTCACCCGCGCAGCCATACATGAGGTCGGCGGGCATTTCTCCGCGCAGCTTGAGCCGCGCTTTCACGATGAGCCGGGGCAGCCAACTGATGCCGTCTACTTCAGCGGACTTGGCGGGCAGGCTCGCCATCGTGACGGTGCGCCCGGTGGACTTGCCGCCCAGCACGTTGAGGAAGTAATCACGCCGGATGGCGGTGACGGCCAAGGAAGTCTCACAGTCCGGGTCGCCGTCGTAGCACTGCGCGTCGTCCACGAAGTCGAACAACTCCTGCGGGCTGCAACCGATGCTCGCGAGGAAGGCCTGGTCCGCCGCATTGAACATAGAGCCGGGCGTCTTGCGGCCCGCGTGCCACGCGCGCTCGGCGCGCTGCCACACTTGTCGAAATTCCGCCTGCCAGTCTTGGTCGCTCATGGCGCGAGGATACCCGGCGGACTTTTAGAGGCAACCTTCGGCCGGGGCTGCTACGCTGGTGCAGATGCAAGAACTCAATGAAGCCATCGCCATGGTGCTGCGGGAAGTGGAACGGGGCTTTGCCGCCCGGCGCGCGACGGGCGGGCTGCCCATCTCCCCGGAGCGCATCCGGCTCACGCTGAACTTCACCCTCGACGCCGCGAAAGGGAGCGTGCGCACGGAGCCGCACGGCCCGCATTCCGTGACGGTGGAATTCAAGGTGGGCGAGGCCGGACAATGGCAGCCGGTGGCCGCGCCAGCGGTGCCGGTGGCGAGCTTGCCAGCGGTGAACGGAATCATCCCGACGCTGACCAAGGTCTTCGGCGCGCCGGGCTTCGATAGCTCCGCCCGGGCGACGGTCTTCCGCGAGACGCTCGCGGAGCGTTCACACGAGGAAGTGGTGGCGGTGCTGGTGGCGTTGCGCCCGACCGCGACCCCGCCGACGGACGAAGGGCTGCGCCGCGCGAGCCAGGTCCTGCGCGGCATCATCCAGAGCGGGCCAACGAAGAATGTGGCGCAGGGCGCGGAGACCTTGATCGCGCTGCTGGTGGAACACCCGCTGGCGGAAGTCCTGCGCGTGGCCGAGACGACGTGGAAGACGCACGATGACTGGCTGGGGATCAAGCCGTAGGGACACTTGCCGGCGAGTTCCAGTCGCCGCCTGACGACGGCGGAACTGCAAACCAGCCCGGTGCCATTCACCTGCAACCCGGCGGCTGGAAGCCGTCGGCACCCCGGCTCACGCGTAAGTCACCGCGAGGATTTCCAACTCCTGCTCACCCCCGGGCAGCTTCACCCGCACGCGCTGGCCGAGGCTGGCGTTGAGCAACGCCTTCGCAATCGGCGAGCGCCAGCTCACCCAGCCCCGCTCGAAGTCCACCTCGTCCACGCCCACGATGCGGTGGCGCGCCTCGGTGCCGCCGGGGCCGCGCACGGTGACGGTCGCGCCGAAGCGCACGCGGCCGTCGGGCGTGGCGGGCGTCGGCACGACGGACGCAGTGCGGAGGCAATCGTCGAGGAGCAAGGCGCGTTGCTCGAGCGCGGCGAGTTGCTGCGGTTGGTCCGGGTCGCCCCGGGCGGCGAGGAGTTGCTCGCGCGCATCGTGGAGGCTGGCGAGCTCGGTGCGGAGCCGATGCACGCCGGCGGGCGTCATCAAGTTCTGCGTGCCCGGCGGCAGCGAGGAGGCGCGTCGCGCGACTACGGGCGGCTCGGGCTGGTCGTCTTCGCGGGTGAAGGCTTTGCTCATCGAGCAAACGATGGTAGGGCCGCGCTGCGGGCGACTTCGGCTGCTGGCCCTGCCAGCCGCAGCCAGCGACTACGCGGCGGTGGGGATCATCCCGGTCTGCCGCGCGTAGTTGAACAACCCGCCGGCATCCACCACCGGGCGCACGTCGCCGAGGGGCTTGAAGGAATGGACTTGGCCGGTGGCCTGAACCGTCACCGTCAGCGCGTCGAGGTCCACGGTGACGACTTCGCCCGTCTTGAGCGTGTCGCAGAGGCGTTCGGGGAGTTCGCAGGGATAGAGCTCGCCGGTGGCGACGGAGTTGCGGAAGAAGATGCGCGCGAAGCTCTCGGCCAGCACGACGTGGCAGCCGGCGGAGCCCAGCGCGATAGGCGCGTGCTCGCGCGAGCTGCCGCAGCCGAAGTTCCGGCCCGCGACGATGATGGGGAACTCGCTGTCGAGCTGGCCTTCCTTCACGAAGCGCGCGGGATAGAGCGCGTCCGGCAGCCCGATGAGCGCGTAGGCCCCGAGCTTTTCGTATTCCGCCGGGATGGTCGGCACGAGGGTGAGATACTGCGCGGGAATGATTTGATCGGTGTCAATGTTGTCGCGCACGACATAGACCGGCCCGGTGAACTGGCTTTTCATGAGGCGCGAATGTGGGGAGGAAGCGGGGGAGTTTCAACCCGAAAACCAGACTGCGTCTTGCGCACCGCGCTGCCGTGTTGGCATCAAACACTCCCGCAGAGCGTGCGGGCGGTCATCGGCGAGGCCGGGCGCAACCGGTTCCCGTCGCCCGATGGCCAGAGAGCGTCCGGGCATTCCAGAAACAGCTCACCTGCCGATTGGGCACGAGTGGCCCAAGCACACGAGCGGGGTTGCCGTGGCAGCCCTTCCTTGGCCGCTCATGGTGCTTGAGCGTTTCGCTGCCAGAAGGCCGGGAGCAGGCCCGAGCGTTTGGCTGTGCTCCGGTGAAGCCGCCACGAATCGCGGATTGCCTCCCGGCACGCTCTCGGATTGAGTCGGTGCGGACTTACACGCTGCCCCGATGCTCCTGTTGCGAAAACTCCGGTCGTTCCGCTCGTTTCCTGCGAGCGAGCGACGCTGCTATCTCAGCGCGCTACTGCTGCTGCCGTTGGTGGACATCGGCCTTCGGTTGTTCTCGTGGCAGCGTTGTCAGCACTGGGCAGAGCGTTGGGCAAGCAGCGGTAATAAGCCGGACAAAGCCTTTCCACCGCCGCGGCGCATCGCCTGGCTCGTGGAGCGGGCCGCACAGCATTGCCCGTGGCCGGCGACGTGTCTGCGGCGCTCGCTCGTGCTGTGGGCCTTCCTGCTGCGGAGCGGCGTCGCCAGTGAACTGCGGCTCGGCTTCCGGAATCCGGGCGGCCGGTTCGAGGCGCACGCGTGGGTCGAATGGAACGGCGTGCCGCTGAACGACACGCCGGATGTGCGCAGCCGCTATGCCGTGCCGGAGCAGGCGCTGACGACCCACGTCGCCGCTGCAGTCCATCCCACGAAACCGCATTGAAATCCCCCGTTCAGTTGCCGCACACTGGCCGCCTGGGCAGGTCCGCCCGCCAACACAACCGATGTCCACCGCCGAACCTATCGCAGTCCACGACGACTCCATCGTAACGGTTTCCTCACGCCAGATCAGCTCCGCGATGGGCGCGGAGCAGGCCATCCTCCAGCTCGACTCTGGGAAATACTTCGGCCTCAACCCCGTCGGCTCGCGCGTGTGGCAGTTGATGGGCGAGCCACGCAAGGTCAGCGACATCCTCACCACCCTGCTTGCGGAATATGAGGTGCCGGCGGACCGCTGCCACGCCGACCTGCTTCAAGTGCTTGGCCAGTTGCAGGCCGCCGGGCTTATCGACGTGCGCAACGGCTAGCCCGCACTGGCCGAGGCATGATTCCCCAGTTCGCCCTCTACGGTCTGTGTCTGGCCACGGACCTGCCCCTCAAGGCCCCGTCCGCCGCCCTCGGCCGGGCGTCCGACCTGACCATCCTTCGTGGCGCGGACCTGCCGGCAGACTATCCGCCACCCCCCGGCGAGGTTTGGGCGGCGGCGGACTTTGGCCACGGTGCCTCCGTGCGGTTGGCCAAGACCGAGGCTGGCTGGTCCCTCTTTTATCCCGGCACCGCCGAGGTCCGCTTCAGCCCGGACCGGAGTTCCGCCACGATCCACGGGGCACCGGGCAAGACCGACCTCCTGCCGCTGCTTCTGGGTTCCAGCGTGCCCACCTGGTGGCTGAACCTGCGTGGCGAACCCGTCCTGCACGCGAGCGCGGTTGCCATGGGCGACGTTGCCATCGCCTTCATCGGTGCCTCGGGCATGGGGAAATCTACGCTCGCCACGCTGCTCTGTGCCCACGGCGCACGCCTCATCACCGATGACGCGCTGCGGTTGGCGCGGGAGGGCGACGCCTTCCGCTGCCACTACGGCCCGGGGGAATTGCGTTTGCGTCCGGCAGCGGCGGCGTTGGCCGGGCAGTTTGCTCCCGAGTGCGCCGACGCCTCGGTGGATGGCCGCACCACGCTGCGACTCGCCCCGCCCACCGAGGAACTCCCCCGGCTGGCCGCCCTCTTCATCCCCCTGCCCTCCCGCGCGGCGAAAGCGCTCTGCGTCGAGCGGCTAAGCCTCGTGCAGGCCAGCTTCCACCTCAATGGCTTTGCCCGCGCCATCGGCTGGCAGGTGGAAGGGCCGCTGCGCCGGCAGTTTGAACACTTCAGCGAGCTGGCCCGGTGCGTGCCCGTCGCGAAGCTAACCGTCCCCTGGGGGCCGCCCTTTGCCCCGGAACTCGCCGCGAAGATTTGGGACAGCCTCCCGTCAGGAAAGACCTAGCCAGAGCCGTCACCGACATGAGCACGTCCCTGCCATCTGGGCGCAAACGCCGTCTCTTCTGGCTGGGCCTCATCCTCGCGCTGGCCGGGCTGATGGAGTTCAGTGCCTGGCTGGGTTGCCGGGTGCTCACGGCGCACGGGATTTTCTACCAGCCCCAGCCCGAAGCAAAGTTTGCCGAGTATCTCGCACGCCGGCATCCCGTCTTGGGCTGGCCGGCTGGCGAAGGCTTCACCCCGCGACGCGCGCCGGAGTCGGAGCGACGCACTGACCAGCCCGCCCTCGTGTCGCTCTACGGCGAGTCGTTCACGTTCGGCTCCGAGGTCAGCGACGACGCGGCGTGGGGCAACCGCCTCGCCACCAAGCTAAACGCCCGCGTGGACAACTACGGCGTCGGCGGCTACGGCACCGACCAGGCCTTCCTCCGCTTCCAGCTCAACACGAATGACCCGGCCCGCGTGGTCGTGCTGGGCATCGTCACGGAGAACCTGATGCGCAACGTGAACCAGTTCCGCGACCTGCTCTATGTCAGCGGCGGCCTGGGCTTCAAACCGCGCTTCGTGCTGAACGCGACGAACGGTTTGGAACTGGTGCCAATGGTCACCCCGAGCGCGGCGGATTTTCCAGGCTTCGCGCGCGACCCAGGCCGGTTCCTTCCGCACGAGTTCTTCACCCCGGACGGCGGACGCGGCGTGGGCGCGGCGGGGTTTCCCTTCACGGTGAGCCTGGCGCGCGGCGCGCGCCACTTCTCGATTGGGCCGCGGCTGCGGGGCGAGCCGTGGTATGCGGACTTCTTTCAAGCGGGGCATCCCTCGCGGGCGCTGCCGCTCACCGTGGCGATCGTGCGCGAGTTCGAGCGCGTTTGCCGCGAGCGCGCGCGGACGCCCCTTGTCCTGCTGCTGCCCACCGGGCGCGACCTGCAATACTTCCGGCAGCACGGCCGGTGGATTCACGCGCCGCTGGCGGAGGCCCTGGCGCAGGACGGACACGTTCTGGATGTGGCCGTGGGCTTTGCCCGCAGCGTTGCGCCGGAGCGGTTAGAGTCCCTCTACGTCGCCCCCTCGCGCCACATGAACGCGGCCGGAAACGCCTTGCTGGCAGATTTGGTGGCCGAGCGGATCAGTCAGCTCACGACCGGGAAGTAAAACCGAGTCCCCACGGAAACCGGTGGCATCATTGGGTGACTGTGGCGCGCCCTGTCTCCATGAACCCGGTAGGGCCGACCTGTGGTCGGCCTCGTCCTTCCAGTCAGAGGCACGAGGCCGCGCGCAGCGACGGCCCTACCGGCCTCTTGGCCCCAATGCGCGGCTTTCTGGCCGTGGCGGTTACCCCTGAGCCCGTGCCGGCGATTTGCAATCGCCGTGTTGCGGGTGGGCTGCTCGGGGCCGCCTCGAACTGCTGCTCCCCACGGACGGCGGTTGCAAACCGCCGGCACAGGTTTGCCGCGCGGACCGTGGGTTGAAACCCACGGTTACATCAGGCCTCGCTACGCGAAGAAACCGACTGCCCGTCGCTCCCGCTCAAAACCTGTCCAGCCCCTGCTGATAAAAACCAAAACCGACGCTTGACGGAGGGAAAGGCAATGGGGTATTTCACCCACACGATTTAGGACAAAACTTATGAAAAACGAAAACCAAACCACCGTTGCCAAGCAAGAGTATCAAGCGCCCCTGCTTTCTGAGCTTGGTGGGCTGTCAGACCTGACCCTCGCTTCGAACGTCAACGGCTCGGATGGTAACACTAACTCTGTAAACTGATTTTCGCAGCTGCGAGTGAAAAGCCCAAGGCTAGTCGGCCTTGGGCTTTTCTATTGTTATAGAGCGCGGCCCGATGGCCAGCTTCGCGTGTTGTGCCTGAATGATGATCAAGGATAATCGGCTTTTTCAAGCAGGCAGGCAGCCCGCGCTCCGTTCAGAAGTTGTCAGCCACGTCCACAGCGGCAT
Organism: Pedosphaera sp.; assembly: GCA_043731805.1. Lineage (GTDB taxonomy): Bacteria > Verrucomicrobiota > Verrucomicrobiia > Limisphaerales > SXTU01 > SXTU01. Next base: position 10,868 of record JAYTIO010000452.1, read on the forward strand.
TGACGGTGGCCGTCGAGAGTTTTGAAAGCGGCTCATGCGCGAACAGTTTTCATTCCTAGACAACTCCGCCGCTCCGTCGGCAGCTCATGGGGAAAACGCTCCGCCCGCCTGCCTAAACTCCTCGCACGGGCGCTTGCTTCAGGAAGGCCGTCTGTATCACCGCGCGGACTTAGGCTCCGCGCTGTCCCTCTCACCCGCTGCCACCGCCGCTGCCACGGACGGTGCGTTGACGTGGCAGGCGTGGCAAAAGTGGGGACCGGAATGTGTCCACCATCTGCATGGCGACTGGGTTTTCGCGGTGTGGGACTCGTCCGCTCGGCGGGTGTTCCTCGCACAATCGGCTTTCGGTAACACCGCGCTCTACTACCACTGCACACCGCACGCGATCTGCGTCGGCTCCAGCCTCAAGGAGCTGCTCTCCCTGCCCGAGGTGCCCCGGCGCCCCAATCTCCTGCGGGTGGCGCAAGTCGTGACCAGTTGGTCCACGGACGGAACGTCCACCGGTTACGAAGGCATCTTCCGCCTGCCGCCCGCGCACACGCTCACCGCGCAGGGCGGCAAGGTGACCACGAAGCGCTACTGGTTCCCTGAGAACTTGCCGCCGCTGGCACTGCGCTCGGAGGAGGAATACGCCGAGGCGTTTCTGGCCGTGTATGACCGAGCCGTGCTGGCCCGACTCCAAGACAGCCGGCCCGTGGGCGGAACTCTCAGCGGCGGCTTGGACTCCGGTTCCGTCTGCGCACTCGCGGCGCGAGAGCTGAGACGCCGTGGTCAACGCCTGCCCGTCTTCGCCTCGGTTCCACTGCACGCGGTGGAATACGGGCGCCCACGCTCGTTCCCTGACGAGTCGCCCTACGTGGAAGCCAACCGCGCCTACATGGGCAACGTGGATGTCCACTACATCCGGGCCGAGGAGGTTTCGCCGCTGGCCGGCAGCCGCCGCTTGTTGGAACTACTGGATGAACCGTCCCACAGCCCCGGAAACTTTTACTGGCTCGCTGGTATCTTTGGTCGCGCCCAAGCGATGGGCCTAAGCGTCCTGCTCACCGGACAGAATGGGAACGGCACGGTCTCCTACACGGGGCACCCGACCAACGCCTGGGACAATCTGGCCACCGGCCACTGGAGTCTGGTTGCGCGAAACCTACCGCGCTCCTGCGCGGAACTCTGGCCCGCCCTCAGGCGTCACTGGATGGTGCCACCCCTGCACGCGTGGCGGATGTGGCGCAAGCGGCAGCAGCCCATCAACCCGGACTCGTGGCAATGGTATTCGGCGCTTCGCCCGGAGTTCGGCCACGATTTGCGCCTTACCGAGCGGATGCAGGAGGTCGGCCACGACCCGCGGTTCATTCTTGGCGACCGTCGGGCGGAGCGCCTCGGCACCTTGCGTCTGGGCTACAACGTCGTTGGTGCCATCTGGTCCGCCGTCGGCAAGGGCTACGGCATCGAGGCGCGCGACCCAACGTCGGACGAGGCGGTGGTGGAGTTCTGCCTGCGCGTGCCGGAGGAGCAGTATTGCGTGCGCGGCCAGTATCGCTCGCTCATGCGCCGGGCCATGAAAGGGCTGCTGCCAGACGTGGTGCGCCTCAACGAAAAGCGTGGCAAGCAGGCGGAAGACCTCGCCTACCGCATCCGCGCGACGAAGGGAGAATGGGTAGATGCCTTGGCCGACTTGGAGAAATCCCCCCTCGCCCGTGAGGCGCTCGACCTGCCCCGGATGCGCCGGCTGCTGGACTCGCTCGACGCCGGCATCACCCGCGAGAAGACCGACCAGTGCATGATGGTGCTGACGCGCGGCATGATGGCCGGCGAATTCCTGCGCCGGTTTGATTGAGGCAGGTAGGGCACCAGTGCCGCAGTCGCACTTGTAGCGGCGCTCTCTGAGCGCCGAATGGATCTAACTAGGCGGTCACAGGCCACCGCTACAGCACAGCACTTCGCGCTACGTGTCCCGTCGCGGACTTGTGACCGCCAGCCCGGTTCAGCTACAACCTTCCCGCGATGACGCCCCGTGAACACCTAACCGCCCTGACCGCGCTGCTGCGCCAGTGCCCGGCGGTGACGGGGATCGCGCAGGGAGCGTCCGCACTCGCAGCCGTCGCGTTGCCAACCGAGGAAGTCGGCTTGGCGCAGTTCATCAAGCTGGCCACCGCGCAGGGTGTCGGCCCCCTAGTCGCAGCGCTCTTGCTCGACAGCCCCCGGCTGCCAGCAGGTGCCAGCCTGGACCGGCTGCGCGCCATCCAGGCCGCCGCCACACAGCGGGCGCTCCTGCAATTCGGGGAGTTGCTCCGCGTGCAGGCGCGACTCCGGGCCGAGGGCATCCCGCTGCTGTTCTTCAAGGGCCAGATGCTGGCGCAGCAGGCCTACGGCAGCATCAGCCTGCGCTCCTGCTTCGACCTGGACATCTTCGTGCATCAGGCCGACGTGCTGCGCGTCAAGCCGTTGCTCGCCGCGCTGGGCTACCGGCCCGAGTTCGCCTTCCTGCCCCATCAGGAGGCCGACCTCCTGCGCATGGAGTGCGAATACACCTTCATCCGGGAGGACGGGCTGGCGCGCATTGACCTCCAGTGGCAGCCCCGCGCGCGGCACTTTTCCTTTCCCGTGGCCACGGAGAAACTTTGGGCACGCAGCCAGCGCGTGCGGCTGCAAGGCTTCGAGGTGGACACCTTCGCGCTGGACGACCTGTTCCTCCTGCTCGTCGCACACGGAGCCAAGCACACCTGGAACCGGCTGGAGCAGGTCTGCGCCCTCGCCGCGCTGATTCACCGAAACCCCGGACTCAACTGGCCAGACATCGAACGCACGGCGCAGGAGGCTGGCGCGGAGCGGATGTTATTCGTGGCCGTGAATTTGATGTGCGCCCACTTCCACGCGCCCGTGCCCGACACCTTGCGCGCCCGCGCCGCAAG
>JAYTIO010000453.1:0-1809 GCA_043731805.1 Pedosphaera sp.
CCTTAATTCCTGGCCGATGTTCTCGCAGTCGTATCTCGCGGCGCTGTTCGCGGGGCTGCTGCTGTCGTTCCTTGGCGTCATCGTCGTGGCGCGGGCGCAGGGGTTCATCGCGGCGGCGGTCGCGCAGGCTTCCATGCTGGGCATCGCCTTGGACATGCTGCTCGGCACCGGCCAGCCCGCTGCCTTCTCCGTCGCCTTCTCCGTCATGGCCGCGCTCGCACGGGGACACGCGCACAACGCGGCGGCACCAGCCACGAGGAAATCACCGCGTGGATTTTCCTCATCGGCGCAAGCGGCTCCATCCTGCTGCTCGCCAAGCACCCCAACGGCCTCAAGTCCGTTCAGGCCACGATGGCGTCGCGCATCATCGGCGCGGCAGCGGTGGACGTGCTTATGTTCGCCACGCTCGCGACAGTGGGCGGCTTGCTTGTGCTCGCGCTGCGCCAGCGCATCGTGCTCTTCGTGTGCGACCCCGTGATGGCCGCTGCGGTCGGGATGCGCATCGGCGTATGGTCGCTCGGCCTCGCGACCGCGCTGGGTCTGAGCACTGGACTGGTCATCCGCTAGTCGGGCCTGCTGTTCACCTTTGGTTGCCTCGTGCTGCCCGCGCTCGTGGCTAGGAACCTCTGTCGCGAGGCCGGCACGATGTTCTTCGTTGCGCCGGTGGTTTGCGTCTGCAGCGGGCTCGCCGGCCTCGTGCTGGCGAACCACTACGACTTCCCGCCCGGCCAAATCATCGTCGCACTGCTCGCCGCGTTGCTCGTCGGCGCGTGGGTTTGGCGCGAGTTCCGAGTCGTGTTCGGCGGCGGTTGAAATGCGCTTTGCCTCACCGCTCCAAACACGGTTTCATCCCTGCGTGTCCGAAAAGCTAACAATCCTTCCGCCTGTCCCGTGGGCGCGACTTGCGGACGCCGCCGTCGGCTACGAAGGCAAGCCTGTGCTGGCGGGCCTGACGTTCGAGCTGCCGCGCGGGCGCTTCACGGCGGTGGTCGGCGAGAATGGCTCCGGCAAGACGACGCTGCTCAAGACGCTCGCGGGCATCCTGCCGCCGGTCGGAGGCAGCGTGGAAATGTCCGGGGCGAACGGTGCGCTGCCCGTGCTCGGCTACGTGCCGCAGCGCGACAGCCTCGACCCGCTCTGGCCGCTCTCGGCGTTCGAGGTCGCGCTGATGGGGACTTACGGAAGACTCGGCGCGGGCCGCGTTGCCGGGGCTGCGGAATATCAACTTGTCCGTGAGTGCCTCGCGCAGGCCGGCGCGGCGGAGTTGGAACGAAAAGCCTTCTCGGTTTTGTCCGGCGGGCAAAAGCAGCGCGTGCTCATCGCCCGCGCGCTGGCGACGCAGCCGGACATTCTCCTGCTCGACGAACCGACGGCGGGCATTGACCCCGAGACAACCGTCGCAGTGATGGAAATGCTCTCCCGCCTGCACCGCGAGCGCCATCTCACCATCCTCATGGTGAACCACGACCTCCCGCTCGCCCGCAAGCACGCCACGGACGTGCTGCGCGTGGCCGAGGGCAAGGTGAACTTCGAGCCCCCCGCCAACCTCGGCACGCCATGAACGTCTTCACCGAAGTCCTCTCGCCCTCGTTCCTCCTGCGGGACGCGCTCTACACGAGCGTCGTCATCGGGCTGGCGTGCCCGGTGGTGGGCGTGTTCCTCGTCCTGCGGCGGATGGTCTTCATGGGCGTGGCACTGCCGCAGATTTCTTCGACCGGCGTGGCGCTGGCGCTCTCGTTGCACGCGTTCGGACACATCCATCTGGCTCACGGCACGCTGGACGAGCACGCGCTCGCCTTTGTCGGCGCG
>JAYTIO010000454.1:0-2010 GCA_043731805.1 Pedosphaera sp.
GTCGAAGGGGAGCTTGGCGAAGTCTTCCTTGGGGTTGCGGAAGTGGGATTTGAACAAGTCCACCGGGCCTTTGCTGAGGTGCTTCTCGATCATCTTGAGGTCCACGGTGGGGTGGAACCCGTGGGCGAAGTGGTAGGTGTGGCCGTTGGTCTTCTGCGGCCGCCCGCCGATGCTCGAGGAGATGACGCCGATGCGCAGCGGCTTGCGCGGGCCGTAGGTGGTGAGCGGGTCGGTGGCGGCGGAAGCGGCGGCGGCGAGGACGGTGGAACCGGTGGCGGCGAGGAAGTCGCGGCGCGAGGTGAGGGAGGCGGAAGTCATGCCGAAGAGAATTCTGCGGCGGGTGAATTTGCAAGTGTGCGCTCGGCCCCGGCGCGCGGACGGTCCCCGTCCGCAGCGGCCACGAGCCGGGACGGCTCGCGCTCCAGCGCAATTACGCCACCAGCCACCACCCGCCCACCGCCACCGCCGCGAGCGAGCAGACCACCATCATCCGCCGATACGCCAGCGCGCTGCTGGCCGCGAGACTTCGCGCTGACAGCCCGACCAGCGACGAGAACACCACCATCGCCCCCACCGTGCCCGCGCCATACGCACTCAAATACCAGACCGCCTCCGTCAGCGTCGGGAACGCCAGCGCCGGCAGCACGCCAAGGAAATGCGAACTCCCCGCCACGCCATGCAAGGTGCCCACCGCAAACGCCGCGTGCGTGTGCCGGTGTTCCGCAACCTGCTCGTGCGTGTGCGCCGTCGTCCCGTCATGCGCGTGGATGTGGACGTGCGGCTGGCCGTCGTGGTCGTGCCGATGCGTGTGGACGCGCCCGCTCAACGCGCGCCGCACCCCCCACAGCCCGATGCCGATGAGCGCCACGCCCACGAGCCGTTCACTCCAGCCGGAAATCGCGGCCAGCGGCAGCCAGTCACGCAGGAGCAGCGACAGCAGGCCGATGAACATCACCCCACCCGCGTGTCCGACGCCCCAGCGCAGGCCGACCTCCCAGGCCTTCCGCCGCGACTCCGCCGCGAAGGGCGCGACCGCCGCAAGGTGGTCCGGCCCGGAGACGACATGGATCGCGCCGGCGACCAGCCCAGTGACAATGGAAATCATGCGGTTGCGTCGGAGCCCCGGCCCCAACGGGCGGCGAGCGTAGAAATGCCGCCGGGCGAAGTAAAGGCGAGCCTGTCCGCCCGTGCGAGCGGCGCGCAGTTCGGTTGCGCGCAAGGCAACGGCGAGGCGTTGCTGGCAGACCAGTTGCCCTAGGTCAACGGACGGCTCGCCCGCTCCTCGGGGAGAGAACCGACGATCCCCAAACGCGCGTGATTTCAGCCCGTGAACCCGTGCTGGCGGCTTCCAGCCGCCGCGTTCCGGGTTGGATACTCGGTGCCACCTCACCCTGCCGCAGCCCACCGGCGGCGACTGGAAGTCGCCGGCACAAGTTCAGGGGTAGGGCCGGGGAGCGGAGGGGGCGCGCGCTCGAATTCGCCGCCCAAGCCACCGGGCTTCACCGGGACTTGGTCTCTGATCAGACCAGCGGTCGCTTCTTCTCTTGATTCAGCTCCAGCCGCTCGTGCAGGAGCGCGTCGAGGGAGGGCTTGTCCAATTCCGGCAGGTGGATGTCGCGGTCAATTTCGCGCAGCCGCCGGTCCAGGTAGTCGTTGCGCAGGCGCTTGAGCACGTCGCGCAACATGGCGAGCCGCGCCTGCTCGCGGTCGCGTTGGATGCGCGTCGCGCGGGCGGCGTCCGCCCCTTCGCGCGCGATCGGCGTGGCGAGCATCCGGTCGCTCTCAGCCATCGCCTTCGTGCAGAGCGAGCGCGTGGCGTCGTCCGGCAAATCGCCGAGCAACTGCGCGAGGCCGTGCCAGCTCTCGTTCACGTAGGCGGTGAGGCGCAGCGCGACGATCTGCCGCACGCCGAGGTGCGTGAGCCATTCGAGGCGGAGGGTGTTGGCGAGCCACTCCATCTGGTCGTCGCTCTGGAAGAGGGCTTGGAGCAGCCAGAATTCCTGCTTCGTC
>JAYTIO010000455.1:0-1729 GCA_043731805.1 Pedosphaera sp.
GCCAAGCTCGCCGGTCCGAACACGCGCATCGTGGACGCCAAGGGCCGCCTCGTCATCCCCGGCCTCATGGATTCCCACACGCATCCGAGCGGCGCGAGTATGTATGAGTTCGACCACGCGATGCCGGAGATGGAGTCCATCGCCGACGTGCTCGCCTACATCCGGTCGCGCGCTGCCATCGCGCCGGAGGGGCAGTGGATTACGACCTCGCAGATTTTCATCACGCGGCTGAAGGAGCAGCGTTACCCCACGCGCGCCGAACTGGATGCCGCCGCGCCGAAACACCCCGTCGCCTTCCAGACTGGCCCGGACGCCTCGGTCAACTCGCTCGCGCTTCAGCTCAACAAGATTGACCGGAACTTCCAAATCCCCGCCGGCGTGCCGGGCAAGGTCGAGAGGGACGCGAGCGGTGAACCGACGGGTATCCTCCGCACGTCCGGCAACTACTTCAAAACCGGTAACACCGGCGCGCGCAGCGCCACCGAGGCCCAGCGCACCGAGCGTTTGGTGGCGCTCTTCAAGGACTACAACTCCGTCGGCATCACGACCATCTGCGACCGCAACGCCGGCCTCGGAGCTGTCGAGAGCTACGCGAAGCTGCGCGACGCAGGCGCGCTCACCGTGCGCGTGAGCGCCTCGCATGGCGTCGGCTCGCTCGGCGAGTTGGCGAAGATTCAGGACAGCATCCGCGCCGTGGCCAAGCACAAGCTGCACACGGAGAACGACGACTGGGTGCGCATCGTCGGCATCAAGATGTTCCTCGATGGCGGCATGCTCACGGGCAGCGCCTACATGAGAGAGCCGTGGGGCTTGAGCGAGATTTACTCCATCACGGACCCGACGTATCGCAGCGTGCTCTTCATCCCGAAGGACCGCCTCAAGCCGATGGTCCGCACTGCCGTCGAGAGCGGCCTCCAGTTCACCGCGCACTCCGTCGGCGACGGCGCGGTCCACACGCTGATGGAGGTTTACGACGAATTGGCGAAGGAAGGCTTGCCCATCCGCCAGACCCGCGCCTGCGTCACGCACAGCAACTTCATGAGCAAGGAATCGGTCGAGACCGCCGCGCGTCTCGGGGTGGTCTTGGACATCCAGCCCGCGTGGCTCTACCTCGACACGCGCACACTCACGAAGCAGTTCGGCTACGACCGGTTGCGCTACTTCCAGCCGTTGAAGAGCATCTTCGCGGCGGGCGGCATCGTGGGCGGCGGCTCGGACCACATGCAGAAGATCGGCTCGTTCCGCAGCGTGAATCCCTATAACCCCTTCCTCGGCATGGCGACCGCCATCACGCGTCGCGCGAAGTGGCACGAAGGTCAGTTGCACCCCGAAGAAGCCATCACCCGCGAGCAGGCGCTGCGCTTCTACACCATCAACAACGCGCAACTCCTCTTCAAAGAAACCCGCACCGGCTCGCTCGAAGTCGGCAAGCTCGCTGACCTCGCCCTCCTCGACACCGACCTGCTCACATGCCCGGAGGACAAGATCGCGCAGACCAAGGCGCTGCTCACGATGGTGGGCGGGAAAGTGGTGTGGGAAGGGAAGTAGAGGGCGCGATGCGCCGGATGCCAGCCCCGTCAGGGGCGTCACAACAGTAGCCGTGGGTAAGTGAGCATCGCGGACGTAACCCACGGACGAGGTCCACCTTTTGTGGCAACCGCTTAGCGGTTGAACCAAATGACGGATGAAAGTCCTCAGTTGAACCACTACGCGGTTCCAGATTTCTCCA
>JAYTIO010000456.1:0-1811 GCA_043731805.1 Pedosphaera sp.
AAGCCCGCCGCGCTCCAGCAGTTGGAGATGATCCGCGAGGAGGTCGGGCGCTCGGACCGCATCCTCACCGAGTTGATGGGCTACGCGCAGTTGGCCGAGGGCCGGGTGGAACGGCTCGCCGTGCGGGAAGAAGTGGACCACGCCCTCCAGCGCGCCTTCCCCCCCGCGCTGCAACACGAGTTGAAGCTTCAGGTCACGTGCGCGGAGCACCTGCCGCCCCTGCTCATGCAGCGCGCCCATCTGCGCGAAGTGCTGGTGAACCTGCTGACCAACGCCCGCGAAGCCGTCAACAACAACGGCAGCATCACCCTCGCCGCGCACCTCGATGACCACGGCACCGTGCGCATCGCCGTCACCGACGACGGCCCTGGCATCCCGAATTACCAGCGCGAGCACATCTTCGAGCCTTACTTCTCCACCAAGGAAAAGGGCACCGGCCTCGGCCTCGCCATCGTGCGGCACAACACGGAAATCTACGGCGGCAAGGTGACGGTGGAATCCACGCTTGGAAAGGGCACCACGTTCACCCTAGCCTTCCCGGCGAAAACAACCATGACGCACGCCACATGAGCCAGCCGCTGCCGCCCATCCTGCTCGTGGACGACGAGAAGAACATGCGGCTCTCCCTCGGCGCGCTGCTGACCGACGATGGTTATACGGTCGAGGCCGTCGAGAGCGCCGAGCAAGCCGAGCAGCTCTTGACCAAACGCGAGTTCCTGATGCTCATCACCGATGCGCACCTCGGCGGCATCAGCGGCTACGAGCTGCTGGCCCGCGTGAAGAAGCGCTGGCCCGAGCTGCCCATGTTGATGATCACCGCCTACGCCACGCCCAAGCTGGCGGCGGAGGCCATCAAGGCCGGCGCGAGCGATTACCTCCCAAAACCCTTCGCCCCCGAGGAACTGCTCCTCCACATCAAACGCTGTGCCGAGCGCCACCACCTGCTCTCCGAGAACGCCGCCCTCCGCGCGAAAGTCACCAGCGGCTATCAGCTCGAAAGCATCATCGGCGAGTCGCAGAATATGCGGGAGCTGCGCGACCTCATCAAAACCATCGCGCCCACGCACGCCACCGTCCTCATCCTCGGCGAGAGCGGCACGGGTAAGGAACTCATCGCCGGCGCGCTGCACAGCCTGAGCCGGCGCGCGAAGAAGAGTTACATCCGCATCAACTGCGCGGCGATTCCCGAGACCCTCCTGGAGAGCGAACTCTTCGGCCACGAGAAGGGCGCGTTCACCGGCGCGCTCAAACAGAAGCTCGGGCGCGTCGAGGAAGCCGACGGCGGCACCATCTTCCTCGACGAGATCGGCGACATGAGCCGCTCGCTCCAGGCCAAGCTCCTGCGCTTCTTGGAAGACGGCTCCTTCTCCCGCGTCGGCGGCAACGAGGAACTCAAGGTCAACGTCCGCCTCCTCGCTGCCACCAACCGCGACATCATCCAGGCCATCCGCGAGAACCAGTTCCGCGAGGACCTCTACCACCGCCTGAACGTCGTGCAGTTCCGCCCGCCGCCCTTGCGCGAGCGCGGCCAGGACGTGTGCCTGTTGGCCGAGCATTTCCTGAAAATTTTTCGCGCGAAGATGAACCGCAGCGCCAACACTTTTTCCGTGGCCGCGCAAAAAAAATTACTCACCCAGCGTTGGCCGGGCAACGTGCGCGAACTGCGGAACGTGGTGGAGCGGGCGCTGATTTTGGAGACTGGCCCGGAAATTCAGCCAACCGACCTGCCGGATTTTGCCGTGGAAGCGCGGCTGGAAAAAACCACCGAGGCCGTCATCGTCCCCGGTGAATCGCTCGACACCGCGTTGGAA
>JAYTIO010000457.1:0-13113 GCA_043731805.1 Pedosphaera sp.
GACTGCACCAAGAGCATCCTCGAGAAAGTCCCCTTCGCCGACCACAACGCCATGCTCGACCCCGAGTGCGTGGACATCACCGCCCGCATCCTCGAAGTCATGGGCCTCGAAGGCGTGCCGCTCACCAACCCGCAGGTCCAGCGCGGCCTGGCCTTCATCAAGAAATCCCAAGACCCCGACGGCTCCTTCTACGGCCGCTGGGGCGTGAACTACATCTACGGCACCTGGCAAGTCCTGCGCGGCCTCAAGACCTTCAACTACAACATGACCGAGCCTTGGCTCCTGCGCGCCCACGACTGGCTCGTCAGCGTCCAGCACGCCGATGGCGGCTGGGGCGAACGCTGCAACACCTACGACGACCCCATCCACAAAGGCCGCGGCCCCAGCACCGCCTCCCAGACTGCCTGGGCCGTCATGGGCCTCTGCACCTTCGGCGACCCCGAGATGCCCGCCCTCAAACGCGGCATCGCCTACCTCTGCGCCACCCAGAACCTCGACGGCTCCTGGAGCGAAGACGAGCTTACCGGCACGGGTTTCCCCTGCGTCTTCTACCTGAAATACGATATGTATCGGAACGCTTGGCCGCTGCTCGCGCTGGCGACTTACCGGAAGCTGCTCGATGCACCGGCCAGCGCCGCCGGTCAGGTAAACGGCAAGGTGGCCCACGGCCATGCAACCGCTCGCTAGCCCATGACTGGCAAGGTGAACGGCCCCATCCTCGTCTGTTTCGCGGTGAAGGAAGAAGCCGCGCCCTTCCGCCACAAACTTCCCGCTGGCGTGGAAACCCTCGTCACCGGCATGGGGGCCGCCGCTGCCGAGCGCGCAGTGAAAACCAAGCTCGCCGAACACGCGTGGAGCCTCGTCCTCACCTGCGGCTTCGCCGGCGGACTCAACCCCGCCCTCCGTCCTGAAACCGTCGTCTTCGAGGCGGACGCGGACTTCCCCCTGCGCCAGGCCTTGCTCGACACCGGAGCCGTCCCCGCGCGCTTCCACTGTGCGGACCGCGTCGCCGTGACAGCGGCGGAGAAGACGGCCCTCCGCACCAGCACCGGTGCCGACGTGGTGGAAATGGAGTCCGCCATCATCCGCCGCCTGTGCCGCGAGCGCGGCCTGTCCAGCGCCACCGTGCGCGTCATCTCCGACGCCGCCTACGAGGAACTGCCGCTGGACTTCAACGCCCTGTTGCACGCCGACGGCACGTTGCACGGCGGCAAGCTGGCCCGAGCCATCCTTCGCCGACCGTGGAAAATCCCCGCCCTCATCGCCCTCGGCTCCCGCACCCAGTCCGCCGCCGCCCGCCTCGCCGCCATGCTGCGCGTGGTGCTGGAGGGTTGAGCGAAGTCTGGAACGCTGGCTGCAGCTTCCCGGCGGAGCGCTTCCCTGCCGGCTGGGCTGGTCCCCTTCCTGTGAACTCCGCACCGCAACCACGCGTCGAGTTGTCCGCTGCCATGAAACTCTCAGCCTTGATCCGCCGCCTCGCCCCGCTGCTCCTCGCCGCGACCTTGCTCGCGCCCCAGGCCGGCCAGGCGCTGGAACTCGTCCGCGACGGCAAGCCGCTCGCGACCATTGTGGTCGCCACGCCGCCGCCCGCACCCGAGCCGCCGCCGGTGAAGGGCAAGCCCGCCCCCAAGCGCAAGCCTGCCCCCGAGTCCGACGAGGCGTTCGCCGCGCGGGTGCTCGCCGAGTGGGTGAAGAAAATCACCGACGCTGACCTGCCCATCGCCGCCCAGGCCCCCGCCGGCACGCCCGCCATCTACATCGGCCAGGCGGCGCTCGCCGCCGGCCTCAAGCTCGACGACATCGTCAGCCCGAGCCGCGAGGGCGTGCGCATCGTGGCGGATGGGCAGCGGGTGCTCATCGCGGGGCAGAGCGAGGCGGCGACGTTGAAGGCCGTCTGTCGTTTCCTCGAAGCGCTGGGCTGTCGCTACCTCATGGACGGCCCGCTGGGCGAAGTCTTTCCCCGCTCGCCCACCCTCTCCGTCGGAGCCTTGAACCTCACCGAGAAGCCCGGCCTGCTCTGGCGCAATCCCAAAGGCCCCTCATGGAACGCCCGGCTTTGGAAGGCATGGAACGGCGCGGGCGGCGAGCCGTTCGGCCACGCGCACTCGTGGGGCAACTACGTCTCGCCGTCGCTCTTTGCCGAGCATCCGGACTACTTCGCCATGGGCGCGGACGGCCAACGCAAGGCCAGCGACTGGATTTGCACCTCGAACCCCGGCCTGCGCGCGCACTTCGCCTCGAACGTCGTCGCGGCCATCGAGCGCGGCACGCGGCATCCTTCGCTCTCGCCCACGGATGGACGCGGTTACTGCAAGTGCCCCGCCTGCGTCGCTCAGGACGACCCCCAGGCCATCGAGCCTTCCAGCGGCACGCCCGCGATGTCGAACCGTTATGTGGACTTCTTCGACAACGTCGCGCGCCGCGTGGGCCAGACGCATCCCGAGGCCGTCCTGAGCTTCTATTGCTACGCAGACTACACCCAACCGCCCACCGTGAAGCGCCCGCTGGCCACCAACCTCTGTGCGATGATTGCCCCCATCCGCTACTGTCGGCTGCACCCCGTCGGCCACCCCGGTTGCGCCTCGCGCGAGCAGCAGGTGAGCATGACCGACGGCTGGGCGTCCGTGGCCAAGCGCCTCGGCTATTACAACTATATGTATAACCTCGCGGACGGCACGCTCCCGATGTTCAAGTTCAGCGCCTGCCAAAAGGAATTCCCCTACCTCGCCGACAAGGGCCTGACCTACATGACCATCGAGGTGCTCTCGAACTGGCACATCTACGGCCCGCAAATCTACCTCAGCCTCCGCCTCGCCTACGACCCGCACGCCGACGCCACGGCCATCATGGAAGACTACTGGGTGAAGTTCTACGGACCCCAGGCCGCCCCGCACATGAAGGCCTACTGGATGGGAATTGATGCCGCGCAACAGCGCCTCACCACCCACGCCGGCTGCTTCTTGGGCCTCGCGCAGATTTACACCCCGGAGTTTCTCCAGCAGTGCGATGGCTTGCTGGCAAAGGCCGCTGCCGCCGCGAAGGACGACGCGGTCCTCGAGCAACGCGTGGCCATGCACGCCGAAGGCCTGCGCAGCGCCCGCGCCTATCGCACCATGAGCGACGCCATGAACCGAGGCGACTTCGCCAGCGCCCTCCGCGACTACGACGAGACCGTCGCCCGCCTCAAAGCCGACGTGAGCAAAGGCTGGTTGAACCCCGAATACTCCACCGCCTACCTCGAACGCTTCCTCAGCAAATCCATCCGCCAAGGAGCCACCGCCACCGCCGCGCCAAACCGCCTCGTCCAAGTCCTCCCCGACCGCTGGCGTTTCAGCTTCGACGCGCCGGACACGGGCAACGAACGCGGCTTCCACCGCGCCGACTTCGCCGACACCGCGTGGCCGCTCGTCGCCACGCACAACACCACCCTCGACGCCCAAGGCCACGACCAGAACACCGTGCTCTGGTATCGCACCCGCTTCACCGCGCCGGCCAAACACGGCGCGCTCGCCCTCTTCTTCGCCGAGGTGGACGGAGCCAGCGAAGTCTATGTGAACGGCCAGAAAATCCCCGTGATCCTGCCCGTCCTGGAACCGAAGCCCGCGAAGAAAGGTCCAGCGAAGGCAGCGCCCCCCGCCCCCGCCGTCGTCGCCACTCCCCCGGCCAAACCCGCCCGCGACGGCCTGAGCAAATCCCGCGCGCCCTTCGAGGTGGACGTGACCGCTGCCGTGAAGCCCGGGGAGAACGTCCTCTCCCTCCGCGTGGACCACACCCGCATCACCGACCTCTCCCTCGGCGGCATCCTGCGCCCTGTGCTGCTCATCGAGAAGCCGCAGTGACGGAGCGGCTTTGGTTGGAGCGCGGCGTTCACGCCGCAGGAGGCTTTGGAAAGAATCCACGAGCCGCCGAAGCTCCCGATTTCAGCCCCCGAACCCGGTAGGGCCGCACTGTGCGCGGCCTCGGCCCACCAGACCAAACGAGGCCGTCCACAGGACGGCCCTACCAGGTTCATGGGGAAAGGTATGGGCGTTCTGAAGCGAGCTTGGGCAGACTGGCATTTCTGCGGCATGAATGCCGCACTCCGCTACCCCCGCAGAATCTCGTTCACCAGCCGCGCGTTCTGGCCGTCCACGAGGGACATCTCGGTGCCGTTGCGCTTGAAGACGAGTTGCTTGTAGTCGAGGCCGAAGAGGTGCAGGAGCGTCGCGTGGTAGTCGTAGTGATTCACAATGTCCTTCACCGCGTGGTGGCCGAACTCGTCGGTCTCGCCGTAGGTGAAGCCCTGCTTGAAGCCGCCGCCGGCGACCCACATCGAGAAGCCGTAGGTGTTGTGGTCGCGGCCCACCTTCGCCGGGCCGGTGTCGTTTTGGATGACCGGCAAGCGGCCCATCTCGCCGCCCCAGTGGACGACCGTCGAGTCGAGCAGGCCGCGCGCCTTGAGGTCGGTGACGAGTCCCGCCGAGCCTTTGTCCACGTATTTGCACGCCGCCGGCAGGCCGGTGCGGATGCTGCCGTGGTGGTCCCACGTCTGGTTCCCCGTGTAGAGCTGCACGAAGCGCACGCCACGCTCCACCAACCGCCGCGCGATGAGGCAACGCGTGCCGAACTCCGCCGTGGCCGGCACATCAATGCCGTAGAGCGCCTTCGTCGCCGCGCTCTCGCCGGTGATGTCCATGGCCTCCTTCGCGGCGGTCTGCATCTTCGCGGCCAGCTCGTAGCTGGCGATGCGCGCCTGCAAGTCCGTCTCGCCCGGATGCTCGCGGAGATGGTCGCGGTTCAGCTGGTCGAGGAACGAAAGGTAGTTCTCCTGCGCCGGGCCGCGCAGGTGCGGCGGCGGGTCGAGGTTCGGGATGCGCGGCTCCTTCGAGCGGACGGCGGTGCCTTGGAAGAGCGAGGGCAGCCAGCCGTTCTCCCAGTTCGCCACGCCCAGCACGGGCAGGCCGCGCGGGTCCGTGAGCGCGACGAACGCCGGGAGGTTGCTCGTCTCCGACCCGAGCGCGTAGGTGAGCCAGCTCCCGAGCGTGGGGCGGCCGCCGAGCGCGCGACCGTTCTGCAACGCGTAGATGGACTGGCCGTGGTTGTTGACGCCCGTGTGCATCCCGCGCAGCAGACACACGTCGTCCACGATGCCGGCGAAGTGCGGCAGCAGCTCGCTGACGTCCATGCCGCACTGGCCGTGCTTCTGGAATTTCCACGGGCTGGCGAGGACCTTCGGGCTGGCCTGCGCGGCGTTGTCGAACTTGATTTCACCGGGGAATTTCTGGCCGTCCAGCTTGTCGAGCGCGGGCTTGGGGTCGAACAAATCCATGTGGCTCGGCCCGCCCTGCATGAACATGGAAATCATCGCCTTCGCGCGCGGCTCAAAGTGCGGGCGGCGCGGCAGCAGGTCAAAGCTCTTCGGGTCGAGGTCGGGCTTGGGCGGGCTGGCAAGCAGGTTGTCCTGCTTGAGCAAGCACGCGAGCGCGACGGAGCCGAGGCCAAAGCCGGACTGCGCCAAGAAGTGGCGGCGGGAGTTACAGGCGGTGTTGCTCATGGCCAATTACTCGACGTAGAGGAAACGGTTTGCCGTCAACAAAGCCTGGCACAGGCCCGTAAGCGCATGCTCGTCGGCGTTGCTGGGCGGCGGTTCCTTGCCCTTGGCCATCTTGGCCTCCTTCGGGGTGTGCGCGATGAAGTGTGCGCGCTGCTTGCCGAGGAAGGCGAGCGCGTCGGTCATCTCCGTCGCGTTCGGGCGGCGGCAGAAGGCGAGCTGCCAGGCGCGCGCCACCTTGGATTCATCGGTTGAGTCGCCGGCTTCCTTCGCCACGCGCTCGGCGAAGAACTTGGCTTGCGTGAGGGTGAACTCGCCGTTCATCAGCATCAACGACTGCGGGGCGACGGTGGAGGCGTTGCGCAGCTCGCAGTTCGGCTCCATGCGCGGCGCGTCGAACGTCTCCATCAGCCCGAGCGGCTTGCTGCGGCGCATCTGCACGTAAAGGCTGCGGCGGAACTCCTCGCCACCCAGCGACACGAACTTCCCGCTGGGCCGGCCCGCCGTGTCGTCGGTGTTCACGCCCACGACGATTTGCCCGGACTCGTCGTGCATGATGGGCACCGGCGCACCGCCGGCCTTCGCGTTCAACTTGCCGCTGACCGCGAGCACGCCATCGCGGAGTTGCTCGGCGTCGAGGCGGCGGAGGGGGAAGCGGGAGAGGAGTTTGTTGTCGGGGTCGAGGGCGGTGGACCGAGAGTGTTCAGTGTTCAGTAAGTCAGTGTTCAGTTTCTTGCCGGACACCGAGGAGCTGCCTTTGCCCGACTGAACACTGGATACTGAATACTGAACACTTGTCCCCGACGCCTGCCGGTAAGCGGCGCTCGTCATCACCAGCCGGTGCAACTTCTTCAAACTCCACCCCTGCGCCACGAACTCGCTCGCCAGCCAGTCGAGTAGCTCGGGATGCGTGGGGCGCTCGCCCAGCGTGCCGAAGTCCGAGGGCGAAGCCACGATGCCGCGTCCGAAGTGATGCAGCCAAACACGGTTCACCAGCACGCGCGTCGTGAGCGGGTGCGAGCCGTCCGTGAGCGCGCGGGCGTAGGCGAGGCGGCGGCCGCTCGTGGGCAGCGCGGCGTCCTTCTCCGGCAAGTCCACGGGCCGCAGCGACGCGAGGATGGTCAAGTCGCCGGGCTTGAGCTGTTGCTTGGGTTGGTCGGGGTCGCCGCGATGGAAGAGGAACGTCGGCGCTGGCTCAGTCTTCGGGGCCGTTGCTACGACTTCGTTGAACACGGGGAGGAACTGCTCCGCTGGCTTGCGCTCACGAATTTTCGCCGCCTCGTCGGTCATCTTCTTCAGCTCGTCCGCCTTCTTCTGCTCGTAGAGATAGAGCGAGCCGGGGCTGAGTTGCATCACGGTCGGGTGCTCCTTGAGTAGCTTTACCTGCGCGGGCGCGCGGTTGGTGGCGACGGTTTGGAAGGCCGTTCGCAGCGGCGCGCGCAGCTCTTCGGGCCGCTTCAACAACTCCTTCTCCAGCACTTCGGCGATGAACTCGTCCTGCCGCTTGAGGCGCGCGACCTCGACGCCCTTCGCATCCTTCTCAATCTCCGTGGCCTTCGCGCGGTCCTCGTCCGACAACAGCGAGACGAGCCGCGCGTTGGGCGTGCGCCAGGTGCGGAGGTCGAAGCCCGGCTCGAACACCGCGCGCAGCCGGTAGTAATCCGCCTGCGGGATTGGGTCGTGCTTGTGGTTGTGGCACTGCGCGCAGCCGACGGTGACGCCGAGCAGCGAGCTGGACACGACTTTGATGGTGTCCGCGACGACCGCGTTGCGCGCGACCTTCTGCTCCACGCCCGTGTTCGCCGTTCCGTCGGGGGCCATGCGGAGGAAACCGGTGGCGGCGAGCTTGTCCACCTCGGCGGGGGAAAGATTCTTGTGCGGCGGCTTCACGAGTTCGTCGCCCGCGAGTTGCTCGACGATGAACTGGTTGAACGGTTTGTCCGCGTTGAGCGAGCGGATGACGTAGTCGCGATACTGCCAAGCCCATTTGCGCTCCGTGTCGGCGTCCGTGTAGCCGTCGGAGTCCGCGTAGCCGGCCACGTCGAGCCAGTGGCGGCCCCAGCGTTCGCCGTAGTGCGGCGAGGCCAGCAGGCGGTCGAGCAGCTTCTCGTAGGCGTCGGGGGAAGTGTCTTTCACGAACGCATCCACCTCCTCCGGCGACGGCGGCAAGCCCAGCAGGTCAAAGCTCGCGCGGCGGATGAGCGTGGCGCGGTCGGCGGGTGGGCTGAAGGTGAGTTTGGCGGCGGTGAGCTTCTGGAGGAGGAAGGCATCAATGGGATTTCCGATTGACGATTGACCATTGACGATTGACGGAACCGCCGGCCTCCGCACCGGCTGAAACGCCCAGTGCCCCCGCTCCTCCGGCGTGAACTCATCCGCCGCGCCGGGCTTGGCCGGCTCCGTGCGCGCGACCTTCGCGCCGCCGGCAATCCACTGGCGGATGACCTCGACCTGTTCCTTGGAAAGTTTCTTCTCCGACTTGGGCATCTCGCCGTCGCGCACGAGTGTGAAGAGCGGACTCTTCTCCGGCTTGCCCGGGACGATGGCCGCGCCGTGCTCGCCGCCCTTGGCGATAAGGTGCTTCAGTCGCACATCAAGCCCACCCTTGATTTTTTCTCCCTCGCCGTGGCAGGTGAAGCAGTTCGCCTTGAGGATGGGGCGGATGTCCTTCTCGAACGTCAGCGCGGCGGGCGCAGCAGGCTTGGGAGCGGCGGAAAGGGAAGCGGTGGTCAGCAAGGTCGCGGCGACGAGTCGGCTGGCGAAAGAGAAACGCAGTGGCTGAAAGGCGATGGACACGGTTACGAGACTGCGGGTTGGAAGGGTGAATTCAGCTCCGTGTTTAGCCACAGATGGCCACAGATGAAACACAGATGACTCCAAGCGGGGAGAGCTTCAGGCTCTGTTTCGCCTACCTTCCTGTCCGCTGTATCTGTGTTTCATCTGTGGCCATCTGTGGCCAAAACTCCGGGGTTCCAGCCGAAATGGGCGTCGCCGCTGCGCTCTGCCGCCGCACTCCATATTACGCCGCGTGGGCGTAGGTCAGGTCGCGCTTTGGGTCCACGCCCCAGCGCTGCGCGACGGCTTCCAAGTCGGGGGTCATCGGCCACTGGTCGGGCTGGGCTTCGCCGGTGAACTCCGGGTGGCCGCCCTTGAGGTTCATGCAGCCTTTGTTGTCGCCGATGCGGCGGATCGCCTCGCAATCCTCGGGCGTAAGCGTGAGGTCGGGCAGCGCGGCCAGTTCGTCAATCTTCGCCTCGATGAGCTTGGTGTTCGGGCCGACTTCCTGGATGAAGGTGGGGATGACGCTCTTGACAGCGGTCTGGTTGAGGGTCCAGAGGCAGGCGAGTTGGAGCATGGTCACGCCGTATTTCTCTGCGAGCGGGCGCATCTGCTCAATCTTCGCGTTGCCCGCTTCAACCCAGCCAGCCGGGCGGAACGTGCGGTGGTCGCCGTGGCCGAACTGGTGGCCGGGCTTCACGTCGTCGTGGAAAAGGCCGCCGTAATCCACCACGCGCGCGATGAGCTTCACGCCGTTCTTCTCAGCCACCGGCAGGACGTAGCCGCCGGGCCACGGCTCCATCGGGCCGAGGATAATCATCGCCTCGTCCACGAGGCCGCTGAAGCGCTCGAAGCACTGGATGAGGTCGAGGGAGAAGCCGTTCGCCGGCCCCGGCGCAATGCCGAGGCGGTTGGTGAGCTTCGCCGACTTGAGCGCGGCCATGCCCTTCCACGCGGCGTCGCTGGAGTAGCCGACCGAGTCGGGGTTGTGCAGGTAGAGCGCGTCGAAGTGGTCCGTGCCGAGGCGCGCGAGGGATTTCTCGGCGGCCATGCGGAGGTAGCTGGCGAATTGGTCAGGCTTGCGCAGGCGCTCGTCGGTGAAGCGCAGGTAACCCTTCGCGCCGTCGCGTTTGCCGGGGTAGATGTCGTGCCCGAGGAGGCCGATGAGGCAGTAGCTGTCGCGGGGGATGCCCTGCAACGCGCGGCCCAGCATCGTGTCCGCTTCGCCGAGGTTGTAAACGTCCGCCGCCATGAACGTGCGGAAACCCTTCGCGTAGGCGTGGCGGATGCAGGCTAGGTAGCGCTCCTCGCTGAGGGCCTCGCCGAAGTGCATGTAACGTCCGCCGCTCCAAGTGCCGTAGGCCGTGCGTGTCAGTTCCATAGTCTCAAGGTGTGTTGTGGCGCGCTGCCCATGCCGGATGGTCGCCGACGAGGTTGCGCGTGGCAAAACTGTCTGCCGAGGAGGGACGCGAAAGCAAGGCGCAAGGCCGGACAAAGCTTGGCGTGACGTGGGCGCGGGTTGGCGGGCCGCCCGCGAGGACCGTCCCCAGCAGGGTGAGCCTCCGTCGGCCCCTACCGGTTCAGCGGCCCCAACTGCGGCCGGGCGGCCGGGTGCTGGGCCGCAGGATCGGAGGAATGTTCCCGCCCGCCCGATTCCCGCTTGGTGCCTGCCCGCCACCTGGCGAAGCTTGGGACTTGCGGTGCCCACCCTGTCCCCCACGGCCACCCTGTCCGCCACCGCCACCGCCACCACCGCCACCACCGCGATAGCCGCCCTGAGCGCCACCGCGCGATGGTTGCCGCTGCTGGCCGCGTTGCTGGCCGACGTCGCCCGCCGTGCGAGGCTCGGGGCGGTCCGTGTAATCGAATCCTTCCGCCTTCTTGCGCACCAAGCCGCGGCCGATGAAGCGCTCGAGCGACCGCAGCTCACCGTGGTCCTCCGGCGTCACGAAGCTGATGGCGTCGCCCACCGCGTGCGCCCGGCCCGTGCGGCCGATGCGGTGGACGTAATCTTCGTTGTGCATCGGGAAGTCGAAGTTCACGACATGCGAGATGCCGTCCACGTCGATGCCGCGCGCCGCGATGTCCGTGGCCACGAGCACGCGCACCACGCCGGACTTGAAGTCGCGCAGCGCCCGGAGTCGTTGGTTCTGCGAGCGGTTCGAGTGGAGCGTCGCGCACGTGACGCCGTGCGTTTCGAGCTGGCGCGCGAGGCGGTCGGCGGAGTGCTTCATGCGCACGAAGATGAGCACCATGTTCATGGTCGGCTCGCTGAGGAGGTGGACGAGCAACGGGACTTTCCGCGAACGCGGCACTTCATAGGCCCACTGCGTGACCGTCTCGGCGGGGTTCGAGCGCCGGCCAATTTGCACCAGCTTCGGCGCGTGCTGAAACTCATGCGTCAGCCCCTCGATCTCGCGCGACAGCGTGGCCGAGAAGAGCAGCGTCTGCCGCTGCTTCGGCAGCGAGCGAACAATCGTGCGGATGGACGGGAGAAAGCCCATGTCCAGCATCCGGTCGGCCTCGTCCAGCACGAGAAATTGCAGCTTGGAGAAGTCCGCGCAGCGCCGCCCCATCAAGTCCATCAGCCGCCCCGGCGTGGCCACGATGATGTCGAGGCCTTCCTTGAGCGCCTTGATTTGCGAGTGCTCGCCGACGCCGCCGAAGACCGTCGCCATGCGCACCGGCATGTGCTTGGCGTAGGCGCGGACGTTCTCCTCGATTTGCACCACCAACTCGCGCGTCGGGGCGAGCACCAGCACGCGCGTGTTGCGGCTCGGGCCGGTGGCCGCGAGCTTCGTCAGCAGCGGCAGGGTGAACGCGGCGGTCTTCCCCGTGCCCGTCTGCGCGATGCCGATCATGTCATGCCCCGCGAGGATTTGCGGGATGGCCTGGGACTGGATGGGCGTCGGCTCGGTGTAGCCGGCGTCCGCGATGGCGCGGAGGATGTTGGGGTCGAGATTGAGTGCGCTAAACGACATAGAGCTTGGCACTGTGCGTCAAAGTCGGTCAGTGAGGCGAACTAAATTTACGGCGCTGACCGAGGGCGAGGGTGCCGCCCGCGCTTGGGCCGCTGCTCGGGCGCGCCCACCACCTTCACCTCCCCGCTCCAGCGCGCCAGCCGTTGCCGGAGCTGCTTCACGTGCGAGAACTTCGGAGTGACCGTCGGGAAGTCCTTCAGCAACTGCTCCGCCGTGGGCACCGCGCCCCACGCCGTCACCGTGAACATCTCGAAGGCGTGCCGCGATCGGAAGCCCAGCTCGCGGTTCTGCCGCAGGAAGCGCTCGCGCAGGACCGCCTTCCACTCCTCGCGATTCGCCGGCGCGGCCATCTTGTGCCGGCCTACCCAGGGGATCCACTCGACGATTTGCGACTGATGGCACCACGTCATGTCGCAGACCGTCTCGAACGCCGCCTCCACGTCCACCGCGAGGTCGTGCGTGTTCTCGCCGAACTGGTAGGTGTCGTAGGTGTTCAGGATGACCGGCACTTTCACCGGCTTCGACTGCGTCTCGTCCGCCGGATACTCGGGCGTGAAGGCGTGTGGCACGTTGATCATGTAAGCCACCTCGCGCACCGCCGTCGCCACGGCCACATGGTCCACATGGATGCCCGCGCGCGGGTCACTCGCCACCGGCGGGCAGACGAGGTAATCCGGCTCGAAGTCGCGGATGACCTTCCACAACGCCGCCAGCAAGTCCGTCGTCACCCGCAAGCAAGCCTCGCGGGGGATTTGCCCGTTGGGCAGGCGCAACGGCTCGAACTGGAACCCGCCAATGGCCGCCGCCGCCGCCTGCTCGCGGAGCCGCAGCGCACCCGTCTCCGCGCGCGGGCGGAAGTGGTGCCCCGCCTGGCCGTCCGTGCAGACGATGACCTTGGCCGTGAAGTCCGCGCCCAGCTTGCGCCGCCACAGCTCGAACGTCCCGGCGGCGGTGAACTCGTAGTCGTCGTGATGCGCGTGTAAGAAGAGAACTTTCATTTGTGACCTTCCGGGCGCTCGCCCGAGGAAGCGCGCGGAGCATCCGTCAATCCCGCTCCGAAGTGAAGAACGACTGTCGGCCTTGTCTGGGCGGCAAACGCAGCGGCGAAGACACCTGCACCCCGCCCGCGCGCTTGACAGGCCCGAATCCGGCGGGGACTTTCGCCTTGGCCTCAGCTACGCCACGCACCATGAACCAGCCTCCTTCCCGCCGCCGCGACACGCTCGCCTTCACCCTCATCGAACTGCTCGTGGTCATCGCGATCATCGCCATCCTGGCCGGGATGCTGCTGCCCGCGCTGACCAAGGCCAAGGAGAAGGCGAAAGCCACGCAATGTATCAACAACCTCAAGCAGTTTGGCATGTCCATGCAGATGTATGTGGACGCCTTCGACAACAAATTGATGGCCTACTACAACGGCCCCGCGCCCATCCCGGGCATCAACAACCAGAATTTCTGGGTGCCGTTGTTGCGCTCTAATTCAGCCTTGAGTAGCGACAAGATTTGGCTCTGCCCCGACGCTGCGGACGTTAACCCGGCCAACGGCTTTCCCGTCAGCTTTGGTGCTGGACCGCCGCCGGCAACTCCTTGGCCGGCGTTCGCTTCATGGTTTGGAAACGCCGCCTCCTTCATGGCTGGAACCACGGGCAGTTATACCATCAATGCTTGGTATCAGATTCCTACTACGGGGATTGGTGCCAACAATTGGCGCACTGCGGAGGATGGCAACCCGTCGAATCAACCCATATTTACGGATGGGGGCTGGGTGGACGCTTGGCCGCAGGCTGGCGACGCACCCCCGACCCATTCACTGTGGGGAGGAGC
>JAYTIO010000458.1:0-2804 GCA_043731805.1 Pedosphaera sp.
GCGCACGCCAGGGCGCAGCCGCACCCGTCAGCTAATCGCAGCCGCAAACTTCACCCGCGTCGGCTTCCTCCAATGGATTTGCCGGTTGGATACTGTCCATCCGTAGGTGAACGGCGAGTTTCCAGATTCCCCCCGCGCGCAGCTTGCTTCCCCGCGCCTCCCTTTGGCTTAATCCGCCGCGCAATATGAGTTCACCGACGCCCACGCCCGACCCCGCCCAGCCCGAATTGCCCATCGACGGCCCCGCCCAGCCGGCGGCACCCACGCCCGCCGCCCCGGCCAACGGCAATGGCGGCACCCACATCATCGCCGAGGCGACGCCCGAGTTGGTCCACCGCACCTTCGCGCCCGACAAGATCGAGTCCCCGTTCCACCGCCGCGTGGACAAGAGCTTCCTGGAATATGCGAGCTACGTCATCCGCGACCGCGCCATCCCTAGCCTCGAAGACGGCCTCAAGCCCGTCCAGCGCCGCATCCTCTGGACCCTCCACAAGAACGACGACGGCCGCTTCATCAAGGTCGCCAACGTCGTCGGCGACTGCATGAAGTATCACCCGCACGGCGACGCCTCCATCGGCGACGCCCTCGTCGTGCTGGCCAACAAGCGCTACCTCATCGAAGGCCAGGGCAACTACGGCAACATCTTCACCGGCGACCCCGCCGCCGCGCCCCGTTACATCGAGTGCCGCCTCACCCAGCTCGCGCGCGAAGAGCTGTTCAACGACGAGATCACCCAGGTCATCGCCAGCTACGACGGCCGCAACAAAGAGCCGGTTCTCCTCCCCAGCAAGCTCCCGCTCACCCTCATGCTCGGCGCGGAAGGCATCGCCGTCGGCCTCTCGTGCCGCATCCTCCCGCACAATTTCCCCGAGCTGCTCGACGCCCAGATCGCCATCCTCCGCAACCAGCCCTTCAAGTGCCTGCCCGACTTCCCCACCGGCGGCCAGATGGACGCCCGCGATTACCAGGACGGCAAGGGCACCGTGAAGGTCCGCGCCAAGATCAAGGAGAAGGACGAGTCCACCGTCGTCATCAAGGAACTCCCGCCCGGCACCACCACCGAGTCCCTCACCAACTCCATCGAAGACGCCGTGGCCAAGGGCAAGCTCAAGGTCAAATCCATCAACGACTTCACCTCCGAGGCCGTCGAGATCGAGATCAAGGCCCCCGCCGGCGTCAGCGCCCAGCAGCTCATTGACGCGCTCTTCGCCTTCACCGCCTGCGAAGTCACCATCACCAGCCGCATCACCGTCATCAAGGACCACCGCCCCGTCGAACTGACCGTCAGCGAAGTCCTGCGGCAGAACACCGCCCAGCTCGTGCGCCTGCTCGAACAGGAGTTGAACCTCAAGCAGCAGCAGCTCGAGAGCGAACTCCACTTCCGCACCCTCGAACGCATCTTCATCGAGGAGCGCATCTACAAACGCATCGAGCAGAGCAAGACCAACGACGCCGTCAGCGCCGCCGTGGTCGAAGGCTTCCTCCCCTTCCAGAAGCAGCTCCTCCGCGAGTTGGTCCCCGCCGACGTCGAGCGACTCCTGCAAGTCCGCATCCGCCGCATCTCGCTCTTCGACATCACTCAGCACCGCGAAGAGATGCAGAAGACCAAGGCCGAGCTGGCCGAGACGGTCAAGCACCTCACCAACGTCACCAAGTTCGCCATCCACCACCTCGCCGCCCTGCGCGAAAAATACGGCCCCCAATACCCGCGCCTCACCACCAAGACCGCCCGCCATGAGGAGGTGGACGTGAAAGCCGTTGCCTTCAAGGCCTTCAAAGTCAGCTACGCGCGCGAGACCGGCTACGTCGGCTGCAAGGTCAACGGCGACGAGTTCAAACTCGACTGCACCAAGTTCGACAAGCTCCTCCTCGTCTTCAAAGACGGCACCTACAAAGTCACCGACCTCGAGGAGAAACTCTTCATCGGCCCCGACCTCCTCTACTGCGGCCTACCCGAGCGCGAGCGCGTCTTCACCTGCGCCTACACCGACCGCAACGCCAGCTACTTGAAGCGCTTCACCTTCGGCGGCACCATCCTGAACAAGGTCTATCATTGCATCCCGGAGAAATCCCGCATCCTCCTCTTCATCGCCGACACGCCCAAAGTCCTCTATGTCCGCTACAAGCCCGCGCCGCACCAGAAGGTGAGCCAGCAGACCTGCGACCCCGCGAAGGTGGAAGTGCGCACGCCCAAGACCCTCGGTCGCCAGCTCTCGATCAAAGACATCAGCAGCGTCACCCCCGAGCCGACGCGCGGCTGGGATGACGCCGCGCCGACCACGGCCATCGTCTTCGCTTGAGCGCGAGGCGCGGGCTGGTTGCGAACCGGATGCGGCCGGATTGCGCCTTGACGCTGTGCGGCGCGCGACGGTCAATTCGCGCCCATGAACTTTTCAAGACTGCGGCTGAGTGTCTCCGTCGCCCTGGCTAGTGCCGCGTTCACCGTGACCGCCGCTGACTGGCCGCAGTGGCGCGGGCCGTTGCGCTCGGGCCACGTGGCCGCCGGGGAGACGTTGCTCACCGCGCTGCCCACCGAGCCGAAAGTGCTCTGGCGCGCGAAGGTCGGCGAAGGGTTCGCCTCGCCCGTGGTCGCGGGCGGCAAGGTCTTCGTGCTGGATAACCAGGGTGGGAGGGAAACGCTACGGGCCTTCGATGCGGGCAAGGGTGGCGAGTTGTGGCGCGTCGTGGTGGATGAGGCGGTCGGGGACACGCAGGGGCCGCCCGGCCCGCGCTGCACGCCGCTGGTGGACGGCGACCGCGTGTATGCGCAGTCGGTCAAGGGCGAGCTGCAATGCCGCAGCGTG
>JAYTIO010000459.1:0-4431 GCA_043731805.1 Pedosphaera sp.
CCGCCGAAAGCGGAGTCGGCCGCGCTGGACGCGGAGGCGGAGCGGACCGTGCAGGCGATCACCGATCAAATTCTGGCGCAGATGAAATGAACCACGAAGACACCAAGGGCACGAAGAAGACGGCGAAGAAGCGGCGGGACTGTCCTGCTCC
This sequence comes from Pedosphaera sp., assembly GCA_043731805.1. Lineage (GTDB taxonomy): Bacteria > Verrucomicrobiota > Verrucomicrobiia > Limisphaerales > SXTU01 > SXTU01. Next base: position 152 of record JAYTIO010000459.1, read on the forward strand.
CTCTTTGTGTCCTTCGTGTCTTCGTGGTTAAACAATTATGAAAGTCACCATCATCGGCGGCGGTGGGCGCGTGGGCTCCTGCGCGGCCTTCGCCCTTCAGTGCGGCGGCCTCGTCGCGGAACTCCAGCTCATTGACGCCAACAAGGACACCGCCGAGGGCGAGGCGCTCGACCTGCTCCACGGCAGCGCGTTTTGCGGCGACCAGAAGATCTACGCCGGTGACTACGCTCGCGCGGCGGACAGCGACATCTTCCTCATCACCGCCGGTCTGCGGCGCAAGCCCGATGAGTCGCGGCTCGACCTCATCAACCGCAACGTCGCGCTCTTCGTCGGCATCCTCGACAGCATGAAGGCCGCCGGCTTCCGCAAAGACGCTCAAGTCTTCGTGGTGTCGAACCCGGTGGACATCCTCACCCAGCTCGCCGTGCAGCGGCTGGGCCTGCCGTGGCAACAGGTCTATGGGCTCGGCACGATGCTCGACACGTCGCGCTTCAGCTCGTTCATCGCGGCGGAGCTCAAGCTCGCGCCCACGCAGGTGAAGGCGCTCATCCTCGGCGAGCACGGCGACTCGATGCTCCCCGTCTGGTCGAGCGCGACGGTGAACGGCCTGCCGCTCGCGGGCCTGCCGGAGTGCTCGCCCGGTTTCCAGAACGCCGTCTTCGAGCGGACAAAGGGCAGCGGCGCGGAGGTGATTAAGAAGAAGGGTGGCGCGGGCTGGGCGGTGGGCATCGCGATCCGCGACGTCATCCACGCTGTGCTGCTCAACAAGCAGTCGCTGCTCCCCGTCTCCTCGCTCGTGCAGGGCGCTTACGACATCCGCGACATCTGCCTGAGCGTGCCGAGTGTCGTCGGCCGCCGCGGCGTGCTGAAGCACGTCGAGATCAAGCTGTGGCCAAAGGAGCAGATGGCGTTGCAGGCCTCGGCGCGGGCGCTGAAGGAAACGCTGGCGAAGGTGAAAGCCTGATTTTTGAGCCACGGATGAAACACGGATTAAACACGGAGAAGAAAGCACGCCGGGGGATTCCTTTTCCCCCATCCGTGTTCAGTCCGTGTTTCATCCGTGGCAAAAAATGAAATCCCTCGACGCCAAACTCATCGAGGTCAAAGCGAACCGCTCGTCGCGCGCCTTCATCATCGCCGATGCGAAGGACGCGGACATGGCGTTCGGCGTGCGGGCGCCGGGGCCGCGCGGCTTTCTGGCGAAGCGTGGCGCGCAGCCCGCGAAGTTCTCCCCGGAAGTCTGGAGCCGCGACGAGTTCGGCTACCGGAACCTGCCCGAGTTCCTCGACATCATCCGCGAGGTCACGCATCAGGGTTTGGTGGACATCCTGCTGATGTCCGCCTACGTGAACGAGCAACTCGCCATCAAGGAAGGGCTTTTCAAAAACTCGCACGTCACGCCCGCCGCGCGCGCGAACGATACGACGGACGTTTGGGCCGTGCGGCACGGCTGCTACACGCGCGAGCCGAGCCAGCCGTTCCGCAGCGCGAGCATTGACCACATTCAGTGCGGCGAGATTGAGTGCGAGCGCGACGGCTCCGGCGCGTTCCCCGGCGCGAACCTTGGCCTCTACTCGATCACCTACGTCAACGAGCTCGACCAAGATCGCGAGGCGTTGCTCTGGTATAAGGAGTTTCGCGAGGAGGCGGAGCGGAAGGGCTTCCGGCACTTCCTCGAAGTCTTCGACCCGAACGTCAGCAGCGGCATCGCGCCAGAAAAACTCGGGGAGTTTATCAACGACAACATCCTGCGCACGCTCGCGGGCGTGCCGGACGCGGGCCGGCCCGTGTTCCTGAAGATCGTCTATCACGGCCCGCAGGCGATGGAGGAGCTGGCGCAATACGACCCGAACCTCGTCGTTGGCATCCTCGGCGGCAGCGCGGGCACGACCTACGACGCCTTCCGGCTCATCCACGACGCGCAGAAGTATGGCGCACGCGTGGCGCTCTTCGGCCGCAAGATCAATAATGCCGAGCACCAGCTCGCGTTCATCGAGATGTTGCGCCTGATCACCGACGGCAAGCTCTCGCCCGACGAAGCCGTGTGCGCCTATCACGGTGTCCTTCAGGGCAAGGGCATCAAGCCGGTGCGCGCGCTGGAGGAGGACCTCAAGCTCACCGACCAGGCGATGAGCTATGACGGCAGCGCGAAGAAGCGGGCGACGATCGAGGTGACGAACAACCCGCTGGCTGCGAGCCGGCAAGGGGAGGCATCGGAAACGAGTTTGGGCGAGGTCCGCCTCCTTACCTCGGTGGCTACGACCGACTGGCCGTCGCGCGCGGATGGCAAGCCCGACTTCGACCAGATGACCACGGCGCAGCGCTCGGCGTATCACGCCGGGCGTTTGAAGCGGGCGTTGGGTTGAGCCCCAAGCGCGCGGCGGGGCCAGCCGCGCGCGCGGCGGGGCTTCTGAAAATCTTGCTAGGACGCGCGGCGCGGTTTGCGGCAGAATGTCGGGCGACACAGTGGCACTCGATATTCTCAATTCCGTCTGGCGGCCCGCGCTGGAGATTCTCATCCTCGCGGTGGGGATTTATTACGCCGCGAACTTCATCCGCGGCACGCGGGGCGCGCCCGTGGTGACGGGGCTGGTGGTGCTCTTCGTTGCGTTGAGCTTCCTCACCACGGTGTTGGAGCTGACCGTCTTGAAGTGGCTGCTGGGCACGTTCTCGGCGTTCAGCGCCATCGCGGTGCTGGTCATCTTCCAACCCGAGTTGCGCCGCCTGCTGGCCGAGCTGGGCAATCAGTCCCTCCTCCTCTCCGCCCGCGAGCAGCGCGAGGATGTCGAGGTCATCATCGAGACCGTCGAGCGGCTCGCGGACGTGCGCATTGGCGCGCTGATGGCCATGGAGCAGACCATCAACCTCGCGGAGGCCGTCGAGTCCGGCGTGGTCGTGGACTGCGAGGCGACGCCCGAGATGCTGGAAACAATCTTCTTCCCGAACAACGCCATCCACGACGGCGGCGTGCTGCTGAAGAACGGCCGCATCCTGCGCGCCGCCTGCATCTTCCCGCTGACGCAGCGGCAGGACTTGCACAAGTCGCTCGGCACGCGCCACCGCGCGGCCATCGGCCTGAGCGAGGAGACGGACGCGGTGGTGGTCGTCGTGTCCGAGGAGACCGGGGCGATTTCGTATGCCTATCGCAGCGAGTTGAAGCGCGGGGTGACGGTCGAGGAACTGCGGGCGTTCCTCACCACCATCTTCGTGACGCGGGTGCGCGCGCGGAACTGGGCGGACAATCTCCGCCTCTGGCTGGCGCGCTATATCAAACAAACCAGCGCGCCGAAAGCGCCGGAGCCAAGTGTGGTTCGCCCTGCCCCGGCTGAACTTGGCAGCCCCGGCCCCGCCGCCGTCCCGAAGAAAGCCGAGGCCCGGTGATGTCCACCCGCGAAGCCATCCTTCAGAATTTCTGGCTGAAGCTCTTCTCGCTCGTGCTGGCGACGATGATTTGGTTCGCCATCTACGGCGCGCAGAACCAGCTCCCGCTCCGCCCCGACCGTCCGCTCCTGGGCACCACCACGCGCGAATTCCGCCAGGTGCCCATCACGGTGATGAAAGCCGCCGCCGACCTCCGGGCCTTCCGCGTCGAGCCGAACGTGCTCGATGTCACCGTGAGCGGCCCGCTCGCGAAGGTTCAAGCCTTGACCCCGCGCCAGCTCGAAGTTTTCATCAACCTCACTGACGTGAGCGACATCGTGGGCCAGACCAAGAAAATTCTCGTGCATGTCCCGCCGGACTTCACGGTCGTCAAGGTCTCCCACACCGAGGCGAGCATCACGCCGGTCAGTCCGCTTACCACCCAGCCCCCGCAACCCTGATATGAGCAACGCACCCCAGAAAATCTTCGGCACCGACGGCGTCCGCGGCACCGCGAACGTCGAGCCCGTCACCGCCGAGACCGCCCTGAAGCTCGGCCGCGCCGCCGCCCACGTCTTCAAGAACCTTGAGTCCCAGTCCCGCTCGCGCGGCAAGCACCGCATCGTGATCGGCAAGGACACCCGCCTCTCCGGCTACATGCTCGAGAACGCCCTCAGCTCCGGCATCCTCAGCATGGGCGTGGACGTGCTCTTCATCGGCCCGCTGCCCACGCCCGGCGTCGCCTACGCCACGCGCTCGCTGCGCGCGGACGCCGGCATCGTCATCACCGCCTCGCACAATCCCTACGATGACAACGGCATCAAGTTCTTCGGCGCGGACGGCTTCAAGCTGCCCGACCCCATCGAGGCGCAGATTGAAAGCCTCGTCTTCAGCGGCGACATCGACATGGTCCGCCCCTC
>JAYTIO010000460.1:0-2168 GCA_043731805.1 Pedosphaera sp.
TTGAGGGCATACGCGCCGGTGAAGACGCCGGTCTTCTCCTTCGCCAGTTCAGTGCGCTCCAAGTCGCTCTTGCCGGAGGCATAAGCCTGATAGGCGCTCACGGCCTCGGCCGGGGTCGCAAAACCGACCTCAGCCGGGGAGCAGCCAAGGCTTGCCTTTGAAAAACAAACCTCCTCGTTTGGCAGGAGAACGTCCTTCTCTGACGGGAGAACGTCCTTCTCTGACGGGAGAACGTCCTTCTTCGACAGGAGAACGTCATTCTTTAACGGGAGAACGTCCTTCTTTGACGAAAGAGCGTCCTCCTTTGACAGGTTAATGTCCTTCTTAGACAGATTAACATTCTCCTGAGACGAGTTGGCGTAAATCTCTGACAGATTAGCCTCGGTTTTTAGAGGTTCTACATCCGCCTTGCAGGGGGTTACGTTGGCCAGCGCCGGTTTTACCCCCTTCCAAGCCTCCGGCGTGCCCGTTGGCCAGGCGGGAGGGATGATTTCCTTCACCAGCTTGTGTTCCGGCGAGAGCACCATGTAAGTCGCCCCGAACAGCGTGTCGGGGCGCGTGGTGAACACGCGGATTCGACATTCGGAATTCGGAATTCGGAATTCGACCTCCGCTCCCTCGCTGCGCCCAATCCAATTCCGCTGCATCTCCTTGAGCGAGTCGGTCCACTCGATGGTGTGGAGGTCGTTCAGGAGGCGCTCGGCGAAGGCGGTGATGCGCAGCACCCACTGGCGCATCGGCTTGCGCACGACGGGGAAGCCGCCCACCTCGCTCTGGCCGTCCACGACTTCTTCATTGGCCAGCACGGTGCCCAACCCCTCGCACCACCAGACGGGCTGCTCGGCGACGTAGGCGAGGCGCTTCGAGTCGCGAAAGGCGCGGCGGCGGGCTTCCAAGTCGGCCGGGTAGGGCGCGCTGTCCTCAGCGCGCCGCTGGGCCTCGGACACTGACGGCTCGGTGAGGACACCGCGCCCTACCTGCGCCAGTTCCTCGGGATACTTCAGCGTGGCGATGGGTTCGGCGCGGTTCGTCTCCGGGTTGAACCAAGAGTGATAGACTTGGAGGAAAATCCACTGCGTCCAGCGGAAGTAGCCGGGGTCGGTGGTGGCCAGCTCGCGGGTCCAGTCGTAGCTGAAGCCGAGGGATTTTATCTGGCGCGTGAAGTTGGCGATGTTCGCCTCGGTGGTGACGCGCGGGTGCTGGCCGGTCTTGACGGCGTATTGCTCGGCGGGCAGGCCGAAGGAATCCCAGCCCATCGGATGCAGGACGTTGAACCCCAGCGCGCGCCGGTAGCGGGCGAGGATGTCCGTGGCCGTGTAGCCCTCCGGGTGCCCGACGTGCAGCCCCGCGCCGGAGGGGTAGGGAAACATGTCGAGGATGTAATACTTCGGCGGCAGGGCGGCGGCGGAAGCGGTCTGCCCCGCGAGCGCATGACGCGTCCCGAAGGGGTGCGTGGCGGGCACGGCGTCCCCGGGGTTGAAGGCGCGGAAGGTCTGCTCCGCGGCCCACGCGCGCTGCCATTTCGGCTCGATCAAATCAAACGGATACTGTCTGCGACTCGCCATAAGGGCGGGGAGTATTGGTGAACGGCAGAGGGGCGGGCAATGGCGGAGTTGACCGACCGGTCACCCGTGCGCCGCCCGTCGGCCCGAATGGTTGGCAAGGGAATGGAGGGCCAAGGAATTAACCCGCCAGCCACTCAGTCCTCCGCCAGCATTCCCGTGCCCCCAATTCGCTTGCCCGCGCGTGGTAATTGCGGCGCGCGCGGGTTGTGGCGCGACCACTTGCCCCTTGCCGCGCCCCCGCATTTCGCGTCTAACCGGCGCGTGCAAAACTGGCTCGCAGCAATTCTCCTCGGCGTCGTCGAGGGCATCACGGAGTTCCTCCCCATCTCTTCCACCGGCCATCTGCTGCTCGCGGAGCACTGGCTCGGCCTCCCTGAGACCAGCTTCCTCCGCACCGACATCTTCAACGTCGGCATCCAATCCGGCGCGGTCATCGCGGTCATCGCCGTCTTCTCCGACCGGGTGAAGCAGCTCTGCACACGCTTCACCGAGCCGGCCACGCGGGACTACCTGCTCAAGCTCGGCGCGGCCTTTGTGCTCACCGCCATCGGCGGGCTGCTGATGAAGGCGGCGGGCCTCAAGCTGCCCAAGGAAGTCGCGCCC
>JAYTIO010000461.1:0-3892 GCA_043731805.1 Pedosphaera sp.
TTTGCGGATGAAGGTGGTGCCGCCCTCGAGGTCGAGGACGTGCAGCAGCTCGGCGGGCTTGATGGGCTTGAGGAGGAAGTCGTCCGCGCCGGCTTCGAGAGAGTTGGTGCGGTCTGCCGCGTAGTTACTGCTGGAGACGACGACGATGCGGGGCTGCGGGAGGAAGGTCTGGTCGGAGCGGATGGCGCGGCAGAACTGGTAGCCGTTGAAGCGCGGCATCAGCAAATCGCAGACGATGACATCGGGGCGATGCTCCAGGGCGAGCTCGACGCCGCGGTCGCCGTCGTCCGCCTCCAGCACATGCCAGCCAGCGTCGTGCAAGGTATGCGACAGCACGGTGCGCACGATGGAATCGTCGTCAATGACGAGGGCGGTTTTCACGCGGGGTGGTGGTTGACTTGTGCCGCTAGGACACCAGCAATCCCGCGTGAAGGCAAGCCGAAGGACTGAGTTCCGCCGGACGGGCGGCGGCTAGTCCGCCTGCTTGCCCATGGGAATTTCCGCTTTGAAGCGGCCGAGGAGCTTCAACTCCAGCACGCCGGATTCATCCCCGGTCTTGCGCGCGGACAGCCCCACGGGCGCGGCTCCCGCGTTCTTTTCGAGCGTGAGGGGCACGCGCAGGATGGGTTGCTCTCCTTTGCCGTAGATGACGAGTTGAAATTCTCCCTTGGCCGATTGCTCGAGCCCCAGTGCGAACACCGCGAGTTCCAGTTCCTTGTCCCCGGCGGTGATTTTGGTCAGGCGGAGCTTGGCGTTGGGCAGCGTGGCATCCTTGTCCTTCGGCGAGAGGTTTTTGGTCCACAACTGGCCGACGGGCAGGGTTTCGCCTTTGGCATACTTGAACTCGGCCTTGGCTTCGTTCTCGGCCTTCAGGCGTTTGTCGGGAATGAGCAGCAAGCCCACTTCCCCGGCCTTAAGGCCGACGGCCTGGTCAGGAGCGAGCTCGAACTTCAGCGGCAGCGCGCCCAGGCGGGTGCTGGCCTCCATGAGGAGTGCAGTGGCCTTGCCAAGCTCATCGGCCGACAAGGGCTGCGGGTCTTGTGCGCGTAGGACGCTGGTGGTCAGGAGGAGGGCGAGGAGCAGCAACTTGGGGTTCATAAAGAATGGTGGCATCTGATTCCCCTCCAGAGACGGCGCGCTCCAACTTCCGTTACAACCCATTTTTCCCGGCGCTGCGCCCGACGAGCTATGGCCCCCACATCCCACCGTCATTCTTCAGCCACTGGTCCCGGCTCACGACGCGCGCGGAGCCGTCGGCGAAACAGACATTCCCCTTGTCAGTGAGCTTCGGATTCACCCCGGGCAGCATGGACGCGTTCTGGCGGTTGTGGTGGAAGAGGAAGTTGCCGAACTGCACGCCGGGGAGGGAAGCCGGGACGCTCGTGTCCAGGATGCCATCGCCATCGCTGTCCACGGTGATGGGCCACACGGTGGGTGTGTAGATGACGATGTTCGTGGCTTCCCCGACGAGGAAGGTGCCGGCGGGCACCGCGCCCAGGCGCATGGAGCCGCCGGCCCCGCTCGCCACCACATGGTAGCCAATCACCTTGTTGTAGTTCGGGGCGGTGGTGATGCCGCCCAAGGCGGGCGTCATGAGCGCCGGGCAGCCGAGCTTGTTTTCGAAATCGTTGGCCACGTTCGTCATCACGCCCACGTAGCTGGAGAGCACCGTCTTCCAATCCGGGAACTGCGTGGGCGTGCCGGGCGGGGGATAGACGCCGCCGTAGTTGTAGGCGTAGGGCGGCAATTGATCGTCATGGTCGCCCGCGTAGATGCTGAAGCCCAAGGCGACTTGCTTCCGGTTGCTGAGGCACTTGGTCATCTTCGCCTGTGCCTTGGCCTTGCTCAGGGCTGGCAGCAGCATCCCGGCAAGGATGGCGATGATCGCGATGACGACGAGGAGTTCAATGAGGGTAAAGGCCGAGTGCGCGAGCCGGGCTTTCATAGCAGTGGGCGCACCGTAGGAGCCGTGAAAGAAGCCGTCAAGCGACTGTTCGCCGGCTTAGCTCACCGCCAGCAGCCGGGCGGCCCCACGCCAAAACCAAGACTCGACGCTCCCCGGCCCCACGCTAAACTCACACTCGTCATGTCAACCATCGCGCCGCCCGCGCCGCCGCAGAAAATCAACCTCCGCCGCCCTGAAATCATGGAGGCCGTTCAGGCTCAGGTAGAGTCTCACTACCGCAGCACCCTCGTGGAACGCATCCGCGCGAACGGCAACCAGCTCGCCGCGCCCGGCCTGACCATCAAACTCGCGAAGGAGTTCGGCTTCTGCTACGGCGTCGAACGCGCCATTGACCTCGCCTACGCCGCCCGCCGCTCGTTCCCGCCGGAGAAGCCCATCTACCTGCTTGGCGAAATCATCCACAACCCCGAGGACAACGACCAGATTCGCAACCTCGGCATCCGGATGCTCGCGAACAAACCCACCGACGTGGAGCTGGCCGTGCTCCAGCGCGAGGACGTGGTCATCATCCCCGCCTTCGGCACCGAGGTCGCCACGCGCCGCAAGCTGGAGGAGAAGGGTTGCCTGCTCGTGGACACCACCTGCGGCGACGTGATGAGCGTGTGGAAGCGCGTCCGCCAATACTCCAAGGACAGCGTCACCAGCATCATCCACGGCAAGGCCAAGCACGAGGAGACCAAAGCCACGACCTCGCAGGCGACGGCCTACGGCGCGGGCCACTACCTCGTCGTCTTCACCCTCGGCGAGACGGACTACGTCTGCGACTACATCCTGCGCGGCGGCAACAAGGCGGAGTTTTTGGAGAAGTTCAAAGGCGCTTACTCCCCAGGCTTCGACCCCGACCTGCACCTCACCGCCGTGGGCGTGGCGAACCAGACGACGATGTTGCGCGGCGAGACCGAGGAAGTGCAGCGCCGCTTCAAGGCCGCGATGGAGCAGAAATACGGCACCCCGACGCTGCCCGACCACTTCCGCTTCTTCGACACCATCTGCGGCGCGACGCAGGACCGACAGGACGCGCTGGAGAAACTCCTCCTCACCAAGCTCGACCTGCTGCTCGTCGTGGGCGGCTACAACTCCTCGAACACCTCGCACCTCGCCGAGATGGGCGAGAAGGTGCTGCCGACCTACTTCATCAAGAACGCCGCCAAGATGGAATCTGCCGCGCTCATCCGGCATTGGAACCAGCACACGCACGTCGAGGAGAGCACGCCCAACTGGCTGCCCGGCGGCACCCTCACCGTGGGCATCACCGCTGGCGCGAGCTGCCCGAACAACTTGATCGAGGACACCATCCGCCGGCTCTTCGAGCTGCGGGGGATTGCGGTGCAGGAGCTGTTGGCGAACTAGACGCGGCGGTCTGGGATTCGGCATTCCCCATTCCCCATTCGACATTCCCATGCCCTGCACCCGCGCTGAACTCGAAGCCCGCGAGCGCCAATTCCTCGCCCCGTTCGCCCAGTTCTCCGCCGACTCCCGTGGCCGCAAGCACGCCGAAGCTACGCCGGAGTGGCGCACCCATTACCAGCGCGACCGCGACCGTATCATTCACTCGCGCGCCTTCCGCCGGCTGGAATACAAGACCCAGGTCTTCCTCAACGGCACCGGCGATCACCTCCGCACCCGCCTCACGCACACGATGGAAGTCGCTGGCATCGCCAGGAACATCGCCCGCGCCCTCCGCCTCAACGAGGACCTCACCGAGGCCATCGCGCTCGCGCACGACCTCGGCCATTCGCCCTTCGGCCACACCGGCGAGGAGACGCTCGACCGGCTCATGCGCCAGCACGGCGGCTTCGAGCACAACCGCCAGAGCCTGCGCGTCGTCGAGTTGCTGGAGCAAAAATATCCCGGCTTCCCTGGCCTGAACCTCTCGTGGGAAGTCCGCGAAGGCCTCGTCAAGCACTACTCCGCCTACGACCACCC
>JAYTIO010000462.1:0-2450 GCA_043731805.1 Pedosphaera sp.
GGACGGCGATCGAGGACACGTTCAAAGATGTCAAAGAGGTCGAAGGGGCCGGTCAGCAACAGCTGCGTTACTGGCGGGCCAACGTGGCGGCCTACCACCAGCCCTTCCAAGGTGGCCGCAGAATTCGGTAAGTTCTAGTATGGCTTGGGGATAGGACTTTCTCCAAGGATGCTTCTCATGTTGTTGGGCCACCTTTTCGACCGCTTCGTTGCCCAAAGTCCTGTGAGTGTCATGGTGCGTGGCACCCTCGAATATGCCTTGCAGCCTCAACAACTCGATGAACTGTTCGCACGCCACGCGCAGCACCAATATACACGCGAGTTACTGTTTTCCTCCGTGGTTGATCTGCTCAGTCTGGTCGTCTCGGGTACCCATACTTCTGTCCACGCCGCCTACCAGGCGTCCCCGCAAGAACTCGCCGTCTCGCTCACCTCGGTTTATAACAAACTCAATGGTCTGGAGACGCACCTCTCGGCCGAACTGGTCCGCTACACGACGCGGCAACTGGAACCCGTCCTGCGGCAACTGGGTGGCCTGTTGCCCGCGTTGGTGCCGGGTTACCGGGTGCAAATTCTGGACGGCAATCACCTGGCGGCCACCGAACATCGATTGGCGGAGACTCGTGATCAGAGCGCCGCCCCCCTGCCAGGTCTGGCGCTGGTCGTGTTGGACCCGGCGTTGATGCTGGTCACGGATGTGTTCCCGTGTGAGAACGGTCATACCCAGGAACGCGCCTTGTTGGGCGAGGTCTTGGCCACGATCCGCGCACGCGACTTGTGGATCGCGGATCGCAACTTCTGCGTCCACGATTTCTTGTTGGGCATCGCTGCTAAGAGTGGCTGCTTTATCATCCGCGAACACAAGGGGCTGACCTGGCAAACGGCGGGAAAACTGCGGTCGCGGGGCCGCATTGAGGGCGCCCGCGTGCGGGAGCAGCGCGTGTCGATCCTGGACGCGGACGGCCACAAGGTGTTCCTGCGGCGTGTGGTGTTGCAACTGGATAAACCCACGCGCGACGGTGAGTACGAGTTGGCGTTGTTGAGCAATCTGCCGCTGGACGAGGCAACGTCCCAGACGATCGGACAGGTCTACCGGAAACGTTGGACGATCGAAACCGCGTTCCAAGAATTGACCGGCGTCTTGTGCTGTGAAGTGAACACGTTGTGTTATCCGCGAGCGGCGTTGTTCGCGTTCTGTGTGGCATTGGTGGCGTATAACGTGTTAGGGATTGTCAAGGGGGCGTTGCGTGCCGTCCATGGTGCGGACCAGATCAACCACGAGGTGTCGGGTTATCACTTGGCGAGTGAGATCGCGGGCATGAAAGAAGGTATGATGGTGGCGCTTCCCGCCGAAGACTGGCAGGTGTTTCGGACGCTGACGGCGGAGCAGTTGGTGGAGTTGTTGCGCGAGTTGGCTGGGAACGTGCGACTGGCGCGGTTCCGCAAAGCGCACCGTGGTCCCAAGAAACCGGCGGTCAAGCGGAAGTACAACAAGAAGCATCCTCATGTAGCCACCGCCAAACTGTTAGCTGAACGACAGAGAAAGAAACAAAGTCGAATCTAACAACAAACTCACACCTTGGAAGGGCTGGGCTCGCCAACCCAACCTCGCCCCCTCGCGTCAAAGGATTCTTGTGGTGGACGCCGTCACGGGACGAGAGGAGTACGCCCAGGAAACCGACGGCGCTCAGGGGCTGGCGTTCAGCCCCGACGGAAAACGACTGGCCCTCGCCGGTTTGCCAGCCGCCACGACCGCGAGCGTCATCGACCTGGCCACGCGGCGCACGCTGGCCGTCCTCCACGGCCACGAGAGAACCATTATCAATCTGACCTGGCACCAGGGCCGCCTCGCCACGGTCGCCTGGGACGACACCGTGAAGGTCTGGGACAGCGCCACCGGCCAGGAGGAATTCACCCTACGGGGGCTGAAGGTCGATGCCTATGCCAGTCTGGCCTTCACCTCCGACGGGGATCGGCTGGCAGCGTCCGACGGGCGAGATCTGAAAGTCTGGGAGTTGGCCGAGGGAAAGGAGGTGTTTGCCCTTTCTGGCCGTGGGCCTACTGGAATGAACAGCCTGGCGTTCGATGGCGAAGGACGGTTCCTGGTAACCAACGTGTCTGCCGAGGGACAGGTGCTGGACGGGGGTCGCGGTCCACAAATCCTCAGCCTGCGCAGCCGACATGAAGCCGGCAAGTGTTGGGACGTCACGTTCAGCCCGGACGGCGGACTCCTGGCCCACGGCGGCGTCGGCAGCGTGAAACTGTGGAATGCCGTGAGCGGGGAGGAACTTCCTGCGCTCGGTCCTGCCCGCGTATTAATTTTTAGCGTCGCTTTCAGCGGCGACGGCCGGTACGTCGCTGCCGGGACAGGGCCGAACGGTGCGGCTCGCGTGGAGCCGGGCGAGGTTCGGGTCTGGGACGTGGCGAGCCGCAAGGAATTGTTGACCTTCC